>SLOR01000261.1 GCA_007132395.1 Bacteroidales bacterium | reverse complement strand
GTTCTTTTTTTTTTTTTTTTTTCTTTGGATTGAAACAAAACACCTTCCTGGCATGTTTCCAAATTGTTTCCCACGCAGTAATATTTATGCATAATTAATAGCATTGAAAAATGTTAACTTTGCGGAAAGAATTTTAGATTAAGTAAATTTCAATGGTTATAATATGAAAAAAGGGTACCTGATTCTGATGCTTGTGCTGTTGGCTTCTAACTTTGCATGGGCCGGTGGTTACCAGGTTGGGCTTCACGGACAAAGAAACGCGGGGATGGGCCTCATTGGCACTTCACTGAACAATGATGCCAGTGCAGCTTTTTACAACCCGGGCGCATTGGCTGCGATTCCCTTTCAGTATAGTTTTCTGGGTGGTGCAAGCGCCATAAGAGGCATTACCCATTATCACATGGCAAAACCTTCCATTTATCAGGCCACTACCGATAACCCGCTCGGAACACCGTTTTACCTTTACGCCTCTGCTAGGGTATTGGAAAACCTTAGTGCAGGACTTGCCGTTAACACGCCTTACGGAAATAGCCTGGCATGGGAAGAGGGCTGGGTGGGCCGCTTTCTTATTCAGGAAATTACTATGCGGGCCATTACTATACAACCTACCCTTTCTTACCGTATCACCCCTGCTCTATCGGTGGGTGCGGGTTTCGTTATTGCCAATGGCTCAGTGGACCTTACGCGTAAACTTCCTGTGCAGGACGACAGCAGTGAAGGTGAGCTTAACATAAATGGCAGCACTACTAACTATGGCTTTAATGCAGGAATATTGTTCGTACCCATCGACGGGCTTAATATCGGGTTGAGTTATCGCTCCAGAATCCAAATGGAATTAACTGATGCAAGGGCCGATTTCAGTGTGCCCATGTCGTTGGAAAGCAACTTCCCTGCCGAAAACAGGGTTTCCACTTCACTGCCCCTACCCTCCAATCTTGACCTTGGCCTATCCTACCATGGCTCAGAGAATCTGTTGCTGGGCATGTCGCTCAACTATGTATTCTGGAGTCAGTATGAAAGTCTTGATTTTGACTTTGCCCAAAATACACCGGCACTGCCCGACAGTGAAAATCCAAGAGCTTATAGCGACAAGCTAATTGTTAGATTGGGTGCGGAATACAAGGTTGCTGAAAACTTCCTGGTAAGAGCTGGAACATATTATGACCCCAGTCCGGTAAATGAAAACTATTTTTCGCCCGAAACCCCCAGCCTCAATAATCTGGCTCTTACAACCGGGCTGTCCTTCATGCCTTTTACTGATTTTAGCATCGATTTAAGCTTTGTATATATTATGGGTATGGAAAAAGATGTGCGCTATGAACCGGAAAATTTTGGTGGCACTTACAAGTCAAGAGTATACATACCAGGCATTGGCATTAGTTATCAGTTTTAAAAAAATATTATTGTGCGTTACCTAAGGGATAAAAATAAATTTAACAGAATGAAAACCAGGCTATTCCTGATTGTTTCCGCATTGTGGATTATGGCAGGATGCGATCCTGAAATAGAGGGTTATAAGCCCACTTCGGGCGATGCCGACTTTTCGGTATATGTTGCGCTGGGCAATTCCATCACCGCAGGTTATGCTGATGCAGAACTGTTTAAATCCGGACAAATGGTGTCCTACGCCAACATCATTGCCAAACAAATGCTGCATGCCGGAGGTGGAGAGTTTAAACAACCACTGATGCGCGATGAATACGGGTTTGGAGGAAGGATAAAGCTGGGAATGGCCACCGATTGCATTGGCAATACAGGTTTGGGAGGTGTATTTTTCGGAGAAAGTCCTGAAGCAGGAAACTTTTCCAATATTTATGCTGAAGAAGGACCTTTTCATAACATGGGTGTTCCCGGGGCGCAGGTGTCGCATTTGCTGTTGCCGGGCTACAGCATGCTAAACCCCTATTACAGCCGTTTTGCATCCTCATCAACGGCACGTATCATTGATGATGCCACAGCCCTGAACCCCACATTCTTTTCCCTGTGGATTGGCAACAATGATGTACTGGGGTATGCATCCTCCGGAGGAATGAGTGGCAGCATTACCCCACCCGAACAATTTGAAATCTATTACAATCTAATAGTGAATCAGCTTTTGTCAGAAACTTCGAAGGGCATCCTGGCGAATATTCCTGATATCACCAGCATCCCTTTTTTTAATACGATTCCGGCACGTGGACTTGTGCTGATGAATCCGGATGAGATTACCTCATTAAACGACCATTACAGCAGTCAGGGCTTGCACCATATCAACTTTCAGATGGGCGTAAATGGTTTCGTGGTGTCGGATCCGTCTGCTCCTCAAGGAATACGTCAATTGGCAAGTTACGAGCTTATGCTGGTTACCCTTCCGCAGGATAGCCTGAAGTGTGCAGGCTGGGGCTCCACAAAGCCCATCCCCATGCAGTACTACCTGTCGGAGTTGCAGGTAAAGGAAATCAGGGAAGCCATTAAAGCCTACAACAGTATTATTGGGAATGCTGCCGCAGAAAACAACATTGCTTTGGCCGATGTAAACCATTTACTTACAGAAGCCAAATCGGGAATGATATTCGATGGCATACATTTCAACACACAGTATGTTACCGGTGGACTGTTTTCTCTTGACGGAGTGCATTTAAGCCCGAGAGGAAACGCTGTGGTGGCCAATTATTTTATTGATGTTATCAATGAGCACTATGGGGCCGGTATCCCCAAGGTGAGTGTTACCCAGTACCAGGGTATTATTTTCCCCTGACCCAAAGACACCCTTCTTCTATTCAATTATCGTGTAACGCTTTCGTGCTTCCTCGCGGGTGCAGGCGTTAAAATGCCACCACTCGGATTGTATGCCCCAAAATCCGGCACCATACATTACCCTTCGCAGCAACCTCCGGTTGGCAATTTGCAGCTCGGTAAGCCTCCCCTGCTCCAGCATTTCCTGTTCCCTTGAAGGATAAGCCAGTTCTCCCATATGGTCGAAGCCTGTGCCCATGTCAAGCGCTTTGCCTCCTTCATCCAGAATACTCACATCCACCGCCGCACCAAAATTATGTATGGAACCGTTGCGCGGATTAGACAGAAACCGGATTTTTTCATCAAAAGGAGCTTCTACGGCATCCCACATCTTCTGTTGTATGCTACGCGGTCGGGCGGCATCATAAACTACCAGTGTGTAGTCGGGGTTGATTTCTTTGAGCAGTTGCTGGGCTTTCACAAGCATCTGCGCCACATCGGGTTGCAGGTAGGCCCTTTGCATTCCCTGATAAACATCTCTTCCCAAAAAATTATCGTTAGTACTGTATTTTAATTCTACCACGATAGTAGAGTCCAGCGTTAGAATATCCACCAGCCCGTGCTTAATCATATTTAGCTCAATGGGTTGAATGGCTTCGCGGAAGCCTGCTATTTCACTTTTCAGGTTTTTTCTTTGGGGAAATTCATCCTTAACAATGTCTTTACTGCCTGGTCTGTTTTCATGGCAGGATAGGGTAAGCAAAACCAAAACAGAACTGACAACAAGGGGTTTTATATTCAACGGAAAAAAAGAAAAGATATTTATCATGGTTGCCAGGTAGCTATTTCGGGTATAATTAGAAGTTTTTTTATAACTTTCGGTTGAAATAAATAAGTTACGCACAGCAGAGGTTTTTTACAACAGATAGAAAGTATAAAAATAAACAAAACAAGTAAAAATATGGATTCCAATGATTTTAAAATAGGTGCCAAAGTTGAGCACCCCCAGTTCGGGCCGGGCATTATTACCAACGTAACACTCACCAGTTTTACCGTGTTCTTCCTCAATAAAGGAGAAAAGGATATTTCTGCTGCTTTCACGGGCTTAAAACTGCTGGCACCCTCCAATCTGGCCGAAGGTGAATCGGGCGGTGGTGCCGCAAAAGGGGGCATAAGTATTCAGGACCTGGAAAAAGTGTTTTCGGGCGTTTTGCGCAGGTATGCCGACTTTCCTGAAATCGTGGAGCTGGGCGACAAATGGAAAAAAGGCACCATGATATTAAAACCCGGCGATGCCAGTCTTAAACCCAAGGAAATTCCGGTTGAAAACTTTTTCCACAAGATAGTGCTATTACGCGACCGCCTCAGGGTGCTTGAGCAGCGCATTAACTCAAACAGTGTGTTAAGTGATGAAGAAAAGGTTAACCTGCAGCAATACATTACCCGCTGCTATGGCTCGCTTACTACATTCAACGTGTTTTTCAAGCACAAAGAACAATATTTCGTGGGCGAAAAAGGTCAAACAGAATAGCCTCGCTTAACTATGAAAATAAAATACCCGACTTCCTTTTTAAGATGAAAGAAAGTCGGGTGTTTTCTTAATTATTTACTGCCAGTATTTTACTTATTATTCATAAAACCCTGGTCCTGTAATACTTTCAACAATACATTGCTGAAGTGCACATTATCCTTTTGGGTATAGCGTTTTTGTGTAAAAATCTGGGCAAGGGTTTCCAGCTGATTTTCTTCCAATAGTTTGGCAGTAAGTGGCAAACTTTCCTTTTCTTCATAAATCTCATCAATATCCCGGCTGGAGTAATCCTTATACTTTTCGTAGTGTACAATACCTTTTGCAGGCAATCTGTCGGTCAATCCTGGGTTTTCTGCAGGATAGCCTACTACCAGTGTGGTAACCGGTACTACACCTTTGGGCAAATCAAAGAATTCTATAAGCTTATCGGCCTGGTAAGTGGTGGTACCCAGGTAACAGATTCCCAGGCCGTAGTCTTCTGCTGCCACGGCAACATTTTGTGATGCCAGCAATGCATCTATGGCTGCAGTAAAAAAAGACAGGAAGTTGTCATACCCGGGTTGGGCATCCCTTTGCTCACACCATTTATTAAATCGGTTAAAATCGGCACAAAAAGTAAGCAATACAGGGGCCTGCTCTACCATTTTCTGCCCGAAATGCAGCTTACACAGTTCTTTGCGCTTTTCCTCGTCCTTGCTTACGATAATGCTGTAAACCTGCATATTGCCGGTAGTGGAGGCACGAAAGCCCGCTTCCAGTATTTTATCCAGCACGGCATCATCAATGGGGTCGGATTTATAATTTCTTATGGTTTTGTGACTTAACAGATTTTCAAGGGTTTGCATAGGTTGTCTTTTTTGATTTTTAACAATGCAAACCTACAACTTTTCCCCTACTAAAAAAAGCACCTGTAATGGCAAATTGAGGATATAACAAGGGTAGTCCTGTTAAGTTATTTTTGGAAGAACAGATTGCTGATTCCTTTCTCCGCTGTGATACACCTCTATGGCTACCAGTATGGCCATGAAACCCCAGAAGGGAACGGATGCTTTATCGGTATCCAGAAAATTATTCAAAAATCCGTGGGTAAAATAGGTGACAAACCCCAGGGTAAGCCCCAGTGAAATCCAGCGTAACTCGCGGGTATGGGCTCTTTTGAAATTGCGAACCCCGGTAATAATAACCCACAATGCCATTGCCATAAAGCTAAGCATACCCGGCAGGCCCGATTCGGCCAGCGGGCCCAGGTACTCGCTGTGTGCATTACCCAAATCGCCAAAGTTGGTGGTAATGATGGTATGGTCCTGCGAAAGTTGAAAGGGAGCATATACCATTTGATAGGTACCCGGCCCCCAACCCAACACGGGTCTTTCTTCAAACATCCTTACTGCCGCCCTCCACCTGTTAATGCGCTCCAGGTTACTGGCATCCGAAGAAATATTGGTAATGGATTGGGCATGCTCGCGGAAGTCGCCGGAAGAGTCCTGCCGGTTTCTTTCCAGTTGCATAATTATATCCTCCTGAAACAGGAAAGCTGTCCCTGCAATAAGTATCAGCACTGCGAAAATAAGTTTGTAATCAATTTTAAGTGCCAATATCCAGAAGGTGCCAAAAGCCACTGCAATACTTACCCATGATGCCCGGCTGTAGCTGAATATGATGCCCATAATAAAAACGGCAAAAAAGATTAATGCCACCCTTTGCCTGAAAATACTGTACTTACTGTTAAAGGCCATAAAGATGAAGACCGGTGCCACCAAAGCAATAACAGCGCTATAGTTGGTATGATCATTGAAAAACGGTCGTACTATCCAGGTTCCCACCTGCCTGTCAAACCCGAAAGCACTGTGTTTAAAGGTTATATACAGGATTATCAGTACCAGGGCCGAGCCAAACAACCACAAGAATAAACGGATTTTCTCGGGTTGTTTAAATAGCTGTATCAGCACAAAGTAGAAGGTTACCACAAACCATAACCTGCTGATAAAAAACTTAAAAGAAACCAAAGGTATTTCGCTGGTTACGGAAGTTACAAACATCCATGCCAGGTTAATAATAAGCAAAATGGTAATGGGGTGCCGTAGTAATTTTCGATCGTAATTGCCTTCATAAATGAGCCTCAGGAAGAACAATCCCATAATTGCTACGATAAGTGGCTCAGTGGGCACATCCACCGTGAACCCCATCCCCTCATGTCGGAACTTAAAGGTAAAGGGCGTAAGGAATACAATGGCCAGCACAACTTTATCCAGGGAAAAGAAAAAGAAATACACGATTACAAGGGCCATGGGCAGCGCCATGAACCAGTAGATTTCATTGGCAATAAACAGAACATTTAAGGCAATGAAGGCAAAGCTTGCTCCATACAGCAGGTTTATCTTGAATTTTTCAGTCACGCCAGACAGTTTCACTGTGTATCAAATCAGGAAATAATTCCCTTTTTATGCAGATGCTCATACCCCATCAGCGCGACTATCCCGGTAAAGGTTGCCGCGAAAGTAGCCAGAAATACAATAATCCATCTAACGGGATAAACCTTTCGCTCTGCCACGAAGGCATCATCTATCAAAAACTTGAAAGAGACAAAGTTTTCCAGGTCAGCGCGGGCTTCCTGCATTACCCGCTGGGTGTTGTGCAGTGAACGACTCAACTGCTGCAGGTGTTCATTCTGCGCCACAAAACTGCCGCCATAATCCCGGATTACCTCCAGTTGCTCTTCCAGAGCATTTACCCCGCGGGTATTGCCCCTTGAAATATCGATGGCCAGCTGCTGAGTAAGCATTTCTGCCTGCGCATTGTACTGATAAATTCCCTTCTGCATTATATTGCGCAGGGAGTCACGGGTGTGATTGATTTCCTGCAAAGTATTCTCGTAGCTTTGGCGTGCCACCTGATAAGCCATCAATGCCCTTTCCTGCCGGATATCATTTTGTATAGTATCTGCCAGGGCTGAAATTTCATTGGCCATCTGAGCCGCCATTTCCGGATCTTTATCCCGTACACGCACCTCCACGGCGCCATAGGGTGTACGACGGGAAGAAACATTGCTTCCGTATATTTTTCGCAGGGTAGTATTGCGGTACCTTGCATCTTCATCAATATCATAGTGGGAGAAAAGATCAAATCGCTCTACAACCTTGTCTCTTACAGCAGTGGATCCCAGCACCTGCAAAAGCCTTTCGGCATCATCCACATCGCCATATTCCAGAAAGTCCATATTGGTGCCAAATACAGCACGACTCAAACTGGTAGATTTGGCAGGAAACATTAATACCGTAGATTCATATAATGGCGTAATGAATATGGGGGAAGAAAAAACAGCTGCCAGCACGGCTGCTGAGAAACCAATAATAGCCAGATGTTTCCACCATCGAATCAAAAACATAAAAATGTTTGTGGAGTCAAATTCATTCGTAACGGGTTGTTTACTCATATCTTTTGTGGTTGGTTGTATTGCTTGTATAGCTTATAATTTCTTACATACAGTCTGTTAACTTGTCTTTATGAAAAAAAGTGTTCAAAGATAAATAAAAAACAAAAATACAGGTTTTAAGGCTTTTGGGGATTGTCACCGTATTTGAGCATTTTGTATATATAAGCCGGCCTGAGTAATCCGATTGCCATAGCCATCAGCACTGAAACCGTTCCCAGTAAAAAAAAGCCGTAATACCATACAGGAAGAAAGCGTGAAGTCAGCAATCCTAAAAGGAAAACCCCAATTACAAATAACAGCAGTTTTCCAATTAGCCTATAATTTATGTGTAACCGAAATAAGCGGCTTGCAATCCATATTTGTGATACAGCAATGAGTAGCTGCGTTACCAGGGTCGCTGCTGCAGAACCCACGGCCTGGTAATTGGGGATAAGTAGCAGGTTGAGCATAACATTAACAATCATGCCCGAAAAGGCAATGACATTAAGATGCTTAAGATTTCCATTGGCCGTGAGCAGGGTACTGAAAATATACATGGTAGCAATGGCTGTGAAACTAAACATGAGCATAACAAATACCCTTGCGCTGTGAGCAATGCGATCATCATACATCTGAAGGCTTTCTCCCTCATAAATGGGATACAATAGTGTCATGAACTCATTGCTGTAAAACAGGGAAAGCATGGCAATAATAATTGCAGGGGTGATAATCAATATATAAGAAAGACTTAGAATTTCTTCAACTGACTCTTGCTGTTTCAGCATGCGCGCAAATATGGGCAACAGCAACACAGCAAAAAGATAGGGCAGCATATTAGCCGCATCCAATAACCTGTAAGCCGAAGCATATATACCCGAGAACCGTGCCCCTTCAGGAAGCATCCTTTCCAGCATTACACTATCAACCCTGTTATAGATTGTCATTAACAATACCAGCAAGGCAAAGGGCAAACTCTGGCGGAGCATGAGGATAATAAAGGGCCGGTTCCAGTTTAACCGCAGCGATTTTATAAGGGCTTTTCTTAACACAATAATCAGTGTAATGACAGCAGTAAGAAGTAAAGAAACTGTTTGGGCATATACAAAATATTCTATCCTGAACACTTCCAATACATCACCCCATAACAATACGGCACATATGAGTATCATCAGTCCCCTGTCAAGAACAGAAATTATGCTGTCGGTCCTGAACAGGTGTAGTCCTCCCAGGTTGGAGCGAAGGTATAATATGAAACTTACCAGAAACTGGTTTATACCAAGAAATAGAAGCAAATAAATCTGGCGGGAAGAATATTGGATGGTAAATGCACCTCCTATCACAAACACGATGTAAACAAAAAACAGCAGTAATTTTACTACTATGAGGTTAGAAAGATGTTTGCGCAGTAGCTGATTGTTCTGGGCTATATTTTTATTGTTGAAGATGGTAATTCCAAAGTCCAGCAGGATGTAAAAGAGGTAGGAGAAATTGAAAATAGCAAAGTAAAACCCATACTCTTCGGGGCCTACCGTATTTTGCACAGTGCGGTCGATTCCGAAAATCCAGAACGGTTTTATAAGTAAATTGAGAACCAGCAATAAAGCCAGGTTACGTAAAAATTTTCGCTGCATGCAACTTGTTTGTTCACCAACAGTATTCCCCGCTGACAGGTTTTTTAAGGCTTATCCGACGTAAATTTAAGAAGTTTTCATTTGCTCCATGAACATTAACAGGAAAAATAGTAACAACAGGTAAATATTTTTAACCTCAAAAGCTGCAGAATGTTGGCACAACATGTTTCCTGACGCAATACAATCAGTATTTAATACGCGTTGCATGCCAAAAAACAGTAATTTTGCAGGTATATTTACAATCAATTTAAAAAACAGACAAAGTGAAATTTAAAGTCGGAGATAAGGTAAGTTTTCTCAATGAAAAAGGTGGCGGAATTGTAAGCAAGATTATCAATGAAAACCTTGTGCATGTAACCATTGAGGATGGTTTTGAAATACCTGTACAGGCAACCAACCTGATAAAAACAGGTACGCCCGAGATGAGCGACAACATTCAAAAGGCCTGGGAGAGAATTCACAAACAGGAGGAGGAGCAAGCCATAGACGAGGACAACCTTCCTTTGTACCTGGCCCACAACAACCCCGATCAGCGGCCCCCGGGACTGTATTTTTGCTTTGTGCCTGAAATACAGGACAACCCCATGACCGGTTCACTGGAGCTATATCTTATAAATCACACGGCCTATGAGGGCCTGTTCAGCATCTTCCTGAACCACTCAGGTAGCTGGCATGGTAAAGAATATGGTTTTGTGCAAGCCGAATCACGTTTATATCTTGGCACCATCGGGCGCTCCGAAATAGAGCAATGGGCCAACTCCTTGCTACAGTTTGTATTTTACAAGGAAGATAAATGCTCGCCCTTGCCACCCTTCAGCGGTCTTATAAATTTTAAGCCTGTTAAACTATACAAGGAAGAGAGTTTCCAGTATGAAAGTTTTTTGCGCAAGAAAGCCTTTTTCGTGGAAGTGGGTATGCTGGACGACATTAGCAAGAAGCATATCTTCGAAGAAAGAATCAGCAAGGAAAACCTTAAGAACCTTCAGGAGAAAATGAATATCAATCAAAGGGCTGATGCATCGCCTGCTCCAGTGTCTTCTTTCCTTGACAAGCATAAAATTGATGATAAAATTGCCGAAGTTGACCTGCATATTGGAGAGCTGGTGGACAATTTCACCAACCTGGAAAAAGGTGATTTACTTAATATACAACTGGATTATTTCAGAAAATGCCTGGCACAGGCACAAAAAGAAAGACTTAATAAAATCATTTTCATCCATGGCATAGGCAATGGAAAACTAAAAACTGAAATCAACAAGCTGCTGGAACAAACCCAGGGGATTGAGTTTTATGATGCACCCTATGCCCGCTATGGCATGGGAGCCACCGAAGTGAATTTTTACCGCAACAAATAGAAGTTAATAAAAAAGACAGGCTTTCCTGCCGCTATGTCCCAAAGGGGGCAGAGAGGAAAGTCCGGACAACACAGGGCAGCATACTTCCTAACGGGAAGCTGTTCGGAGGTTTTTAATCTTCGGGCAAGAGAAAGTGCCACAGAAAAATACCGCCTTGCCTTGTGCAGGGTAAGGGTGAAAACGTGAGGTAAGAGCTCACGACGGGTAGTGGCGACATTACCCGGGGGCAAACCTTATGCGTTGAAAGACCAAATATACCGGGGTACGAGGGCGGCCCGTCCCATCCCGGAGGGTAGGTCGTTAGAGGGCAGGTGCGAGCCTGCCTCCAGATAAATGGCAGGAGTCCCGCCTACGCGGGATTACAGAATCCGGCTTACGAGCCTGTCTTTTTTTTTTACGTTTCTCCAATATTCTTTTTCTATCCCCGTTTTTCTGTTGATTATCAACTTCCGGCGGTTTACGTTTTCTTATAACCAAAACTGTTGATAAATAGCCGCTAATGTTGAAAACCAAGCCATAAGATATCAACAATTTCTTTGTATTTTCGCTGCAAAATATATGTTCCTATGACCCGAAAGATAATTTTATTCCTCACATCGGTATTTTTGCTTTTCTCCGTCAATACCTTTTCTCAGCAAACCGCCATTTATAACATGCCCGAAGCCGACTACCGGCTTGCCCTGGAGCTTTTCAGCAAAGGGCAATTTGGCGCTGCACAAAAGCTGTTTTTAAGCACTATGGAAAGCATCGACAACCCTGAATCGGAAATAAAAATCAACTCAGCTTATTATGCTGCCATCTGTGCAGTTGAGTTGTTTCACCCCGATGCCGAAATGCAACTTACTGCTTTCATTTACCAGCACCCTACCCATCCCCGACAGGGAGTTGCCAGCTTCCAGATGGGAAACCTGCAATACCGAAAAAGAAACTACCAGGATGCATTGTACTGGTATGCGAGGGTCGACACCTACGACCTCAGCCCCGAGCAAAGGGAGGAATTGATTTTTAAAACGGGCTACAGCCATTTTATGAACGATAACTATACACAGGCTAAGCAGTTTTTCTTCGAAATACGGAATCCCCGCTCAACATATTATCCACCGGCCACCTATTATTACGGGCACATCAGTTATAGCGAGGGCAACTATGAAACAGCCCTGATAAACTTCCGCAAGCTGAAAGATGATGGCAACTTTGGACCCATTGTTCCTTATTACATTACCCATATTTTCTTTTTACAGGATAAGTTTGAAGATTTGCTGACCTATGCCCCTCCCCTTTTACAGGAGGCCGGAACACGCAGAGAGGCTGAAATATCGCGCATGATTGGCGAAGCACACTACCACATGGGCAATTTCTCTGAAGCCATTCCCTATCTGGAAGACTACCAGCGAACTACCCGCCAGCGAGCCAGCCGCGAAGACCACTACCAGCTTGCATTTGCCTATTACAAAACGGGAGAATGCGAAAAAGCCATCAGTGGTTTTGAAAGAGTAACCAATGCCCAGGACTCCCTGGCGCAAAACGCATTGTATCATCTTGCCGACTGCTACCTGAAAACCGACCAGCGCCGTTCGGCACGTAATGCCTTCCTCTCGGCCCATCGCATGGAATTTGTTGAGGAAATCAGCCAGATATCCCTTTTCAACTATGCCAAATTATCTTTCGAATTATCTTTAAATCCTTTTAATGAGGCCATTATATCCTTTCAGCGCTATGTTGAAAAATACCCCAATTCGCCCAGGGTTGAGGAAGCGCACAGGCATTTAATTGATTTATATCTTACCACCCGTAATTATAAAGATGCCCTTACCAGCATTGAGGCCATACCAGTAAAATCGCCCGATTTGAGGGCCGCTTACCAGCGTGTCGCCTACTTCAGGGGTATCGAGCTTTTTAACAACGGCGATTTCAGAAGTGCCATTGACCACTTCAACATTGCTATCAGGAATAATGAAAGCCGTACCATTCGGGCCCAGGCCATGTTCTGGCAGGGTGAGGCCCATTTCCGTCTTGAAGATTATCCCGAAGCCCTTACCGCCCACAATCGCTTTTTGCTGGCCCAGGGTGCCTTCAGCCTGCCTGAGTATAATCTTGCCAATTATACAATTGGATATGCTCACTTTAAACAGCAAAATTACCCGCAAGCCATCACTGCTTTGCGCAAATTTATTACTGAACGAAACGTGGAAGCACGCCTGCGTAATGATGCTTACCTGCGTATTGCCGACAGCTATTTTATAACCAAAGACTACAATGCGGCACTCACCTTTTACGACAGGGCCATTGCAATGCAGGCCAGAGATGCCGATTATGCCATATTCCAAAAAGCACTGGTTCAGGGGGTTACAGGCCGCTTTGACAGCAAGATTAGCACGTTGCAGGCTTTATTACAGCAGTACCCCAACACCTCTTACGCAGTAGATGCCAGGTATGAGCTGGCAAACACTTATGTTATACAGGACAATAACGCCAGGGCATTACAGCATTATAACGAAATTATTAACCGCCACCCCAACTCCGGCTATGTGAAAAGCTCCATGCTGAAAAAAGGTCTTATCCATTATAATATGAACCAGGATGAGCAGGCATTGCAAGTGTTCAGGGAGGTAATCAATAAGTATCCGGGTTCTTCAGAATCGCAGGAAGCCCTGGGGGCCATGCGCAATATTTACGTTGCCCTTGACAGGGTAGATGAGTTTGTGCAATTTTCGCAAGGCCTGGGCTTTGCCGACATCAGTGAGGCTCAGCAAGACTCCCTTACTTATACTGCCGCCGAAAACCGCTACATGCAAGGAGACTGCGAAAACGCAATTCGAAGCTTTGCCAACTACCTCGACAGGTTTCCCCGTGGTATATTTGCCCTAAACGCACAGTTTTACAAAGCTGAATGCGACTATCGCAACAACGAGCACCAGAAAGCCCTGGCCGGATATGTCTACGTGCTCGACAGGCCCAAATCTAAATTTTCGGAAAATGCCGCCATCAGGGCCGCCCAAATCAATTATGCCAGTGGCAACTATGAGGCAGCCCTGAACTTTTACCAGGTACTGGAGCAAGTGGCTGAGTTCAGAAACAATCAGCTGGATGC
>SLOR01000089.1 GCA_007132395.1 Bacteroidales bacterium | reverse complement strand
TCCCCGGTAATATTCTTATCTACTTAATAGAACCCTCAGGCAATTACATATATACCCGCTGAATATTCATTTGTGAAAGGTCAAGGCTCCCGATATTCATTTGTTCTGCTATCCGCAGGTATCCCACATTACCGGGCTGCTCACCAAAAATTAGCGCACTGGCAGCATCGATGGCCACCACATCAGATGACACCAGCAGACTGTTTTTGCGTACCAGGTCGGCCGTGGATGTACCGCGTGGGCCGTTTTGGGTCATCACCAGCATAGCATCCACAATATTCAAATCGGGCTTGCGGAACAGGCAGAAATCGGCAATACACTGGTGCAGGTCACTGCGATGCCAGAACCGCCGGTCCCATACGATACCCATAAGGTTTTTCATGGCGATGGTAAGGGTGGTAGAACTGTGGTGTTTAAGCACCGGCACATTAATAAATACATCATTATCCAGGATCTGCTCATGCACCTTGGCTTCTGTAAGACGTTGTGCCCCCGGAATTTTCACATCGCGGTAGTTGCGTTCAAAATTACCAGGAACTAATCGTCCGCCGGCATCGTTTACAGCTTTCTCTATACCGCTGTTGGTATAGCTTCGCTGCCAGTTGTCGCAGGTATGGTCGAAAACAGTAACCCTGCTTGCTCCAGCCTGCAGGCAATGCCTTACAATGGCAGCTACCAGACCGGGGTTGGTATTGGCCGCCCGTTCCGGCACCACATCCCATCCGATATTGGGTTTTACCACAACGGTTTGCCCGGGTTTTACCCACTGTTGCATCCCTCCCATTTCTGTCATGGAACGATCAAACATGGCCACAAGATCATTTCCTCTTACTGCCACCAGGTCGTAGTTCCCTTTAATGCGGACTTTAGCCTTTGCTGCGGCAAAATCGGGTGAAGCACCTGCAATGGCACTCAGGCTTAAACTTGTTGCAGCTCCGTACAAAAAACTCTTCTTTAGAAAATCTCTTCTTTCCATATGTGTCAATAATTCAGTGGAAGTTATCGCATGTAAATCCCCGGGGATATCACACAAAAATAAGATTCCTTAAATAATTTTCTTATTTTTGGCTATACTTATTGAAGAAATCAGGCTTATTTAAATCCATTATAAATATCCTAAAATCATTTCGGTATGATTACATCTGTTCAAGCTCCGGCCCTGAAGCTGGGTATAAAAAGTGTCGTTCTTGATATTATTGCTATTGCTTTCATTTACCTGATGCCCATCCTATCGCATTTGCTCTCTTTTCCCATGTATTTTATTGAGCCCATGCGCATTATGGTAATCCTGGCCATGATTCATACCCATCGCAACAATGCCTATATCCTGGCGCTTACCCTGCCCCTGTTTTCCTTTGTGGTGGCTATGCATCCCGTATTTATAAAATCGCTGCTCATTGCTGTGGAACTCGCGTTTATGGTGGCTGTATTTCAGGTGCTCTACAAGAAAATACATGTATTTGCAGCCATTTTTGTAAGTATTTGGGCAAGCAAACTGTTTTACTATGCCCTGAAGTTCGTGGCCATTGCCACACTGATGCCCGGTGAATCTATGGTGGGTATTGCATTGTACATTCAACTCATCACATCTATAATCATGAGCCTTTATGTATTTTATATATTTGGTTATAAAAGACAAAAGCAAACAAAGTAAAACCTTTAATACCCGATTTTACGGACAATAGAAATATATATAGCTTTTTATTTTAAGCTGCATTCAAAAACCCTCACTGCGCATGAAGAAGTACATTTGGATACTGTGCCTTGTTTTGTTGGCAGGCTCAATGCTTATTTCCTGCGGCAAAAGGAACACGCCCGAGGCGGTGGCCGACAAATTCCTCACCCACCTGGGCCAGGGCGAATTTGAAGAAGCAGCAAAATATTCCACCCGGCAAACGGGTCAGATGCTGGCCATGCTGGCAGCCTTTACCGACGACGATTTTAAGCAAAGAGAAAAACACAAAAATCTGCAGTGCGTGGTTGAACAAGACCGGGCAAAATGCACCTATACCATCGGGGCAGAAGAGGAAACTCTTGGGCTGGTAAAAGAAGACGGCATCTGGCTGGTTGATCAGCAAAAATAATCTTACCATGCATATTATTATTACCGGAGCCTCTCGGGGTATAGGACTGGAAACCGTGAAAGCCCTGCTGGAAAACCCTGACCATAAAATCCTTGCCCTATCCCGCAACATAAGGCCTCTGGAAGACCTTAATGCAGGCAGCCGATTGCAATATCGTGTTTTGGATCTGGAAAAACCCCACAGCCAATCAGATCTTTTGCCCATCCTTGAAAAGGAATTTGCCGGGAAAGTGGATATCCTGATTAACAACGCGGGCTTGCTTATCAAAAAACCCTTTGCTGAATTTGAACCGGAAGATTTCGATCGGATATTTTCTGTCAATGTGAAGGGAGTGGTGTTTTTGATTCAGCAACTGCTCCCCTTTTTCAGCTCCGGATCTCACATTGTTAATATAGGAAGCATGGGCGGAATTCAGGGAAGTGTAAAATTTGAGGGACTTTCATTGTATGCTGCCAGCAAAGGTGCACTTTCTGTACTTACAGAGTGCCTGGCAGAAGAATTTAATCCTCGCGGTATTGCTGTAAATGCACTGGCCCTGGGAGCTGTGGAAACTGAAATGATGCGTCAGGCATTTCCGGCATATTCCACCTCCATGACTGCCAAGATCATGGGTACATATATTGCCGACTTTGCCCTTAATGGCCACCGGGTTTACAACGGGAAAGTCCTTCCTGTTTCCTCAACAACCCCTTAACCATTCCATTACCACAAAGAATATTAACTTTGTATCCGGTTTAATCGGGTTGATAAAACACCTTAACAGAAATCAGCCAATTAGCCACCGGGGGCATAATTTGCAGCCCTTTCTCTTAAAACCTGAATGTGCAAACTCAACCATAGACTTTGTTAACCATGTCGGATCGTCACCAGAATATAGAACACCCGGGTATCATAGATAAAATAGAAGGAAAAAGAATATGGGTGAGCATACAGCCACAGTCAGCCTGCGGCAATTGCCACTCCAAATCCTATTGCGGCATGGCTGAGGTGGCAGAAAAAATTGTTGAGATACAACCACCGCCCCACTACCAATCTTTGCAGGTGGGAGAACATGTCATTATTTCCCTTAAGAAGTCGCTGGGCTACAGGGCGCTTTTCCTGGGCTATATTCTTCCCTTCCTGGTATTGTTGACTACATTGATTATTACTCTGGCCGTTACCGGCAACGAATCTCTATCCGCGCTGGCAGCTATTACTAGCACTGTGGTGTATTATTATATCCTTTACAAAAACCGCGAGCTAATCAAAACCTCCTTTCGTTTTTACATTAAAAGCTGATATAGCCTCACCTTTCCAAGCATTAGCAAAGTAAAGACATCTCAAAAATACTTACAATCGAGAGTTGTTAACACATTAACAATGCTAAAATTTAGACGAATTCTAAATTGAACTGCAAAACACTGTAATAGAGGCACTTTCCACTTCAAGCGTCATTTTCATGTTTTTTTTTAAAGACAAAACCCCCGGAAAAGCATTCCAAAAAATGCTGTATCATAGGGTTGTATTTGATTATGTTTTCTATTTTTGCCCGCGTAACAACTATAAGAAAGCAAAACACACAAATTTTTCATTCACTAACAAAACCCTTA
>SLOR01000387.1 GCA_007132395.1 Bacteroidales bacterium | reverse complement strand
TCGGAGCTGAAAGGGCCGGGCATAAGCACTCCCAGCACGTTTTTGGCTCCCAGGGCATGGGTTGCAATGACCATGGTTACCGCAGAGTCAATGCCTCCGCTAAGACCCAGGATGGCTTTTTTAAATCCCATCTTTCCGAAATAATCCTTTACCCCCAGCACCAGCGCCTGAAAAATGTTGGCGGTTTTATTGGCTGTGTCCGGCTCAGAAGCTGGCTTTTCACCCTGCATGTTGCCCAGGGTTTCGAGGTTAAAAACCTGAAGGTCTTCCTTGAAGTTTTCCAGTTCACGGAGGATTTCACCTTTGGCGTTTATCACCATGGAGCCTCCGTCAAAAACCAGTTCAGTCTGCGCGCCTACCTGGTTTACATAAAAGAGTGGCAGTTTGTATTTTTTGCTGTTCTGGCTGAACATGGTTCTGCGTTCGTTGGTACGTTCCCAGGCAAAGGGAGAAGCCCCGATGTTTACCATGAAATCAGGTTGCTGCTTAATGAGTGTATCCATGGGGTTGTCTGGATACATGGGCTTGTGGGTAAGGTTCCAGATGTCTTCGCAAATGGTAAGGGCAATCCTTTTGCCCTTGTATTCTATTATGTTGAATTCCTTTGCAGGTTCAAAGTAGCGATATTCGTCAAAAATATTGTAATCGGGCAACAGGCCTTTGTGATATATCTGCTTCACTTTTCCATCTTCCAGGAAAAAGGCTGCATTGAAAAGATTCTTTCCTGTGGGATTTGTGTTGCGATCGGGACCTCCCACAATGGCTGCTATGCCTTGGCAGTGGCCGGCTATTTCGTTTACTGCCGTGTAGCACCTTTCAATATATTCATCGTATTCCAGCAGGTCAGCCGAAGGGTATCCGCAAACGCTTAGTTCGGCAAAAACCACCAAATCGGCTCCCTGTGCTCTGGATTCCCGGATGCTTTGGATGATTTTTTGGGTGTTAAATTCAAAATTGCCAATGTGATAATTGTTCTGGGCAAGTGCTATACGCATGGTAGTGCAAAGTGTATGTAGTTAGAAAAACAGATTGGAGAAATAGAGTTGTGGCTGTCTAAAACCGTATGGCTCTTTTGATGGCGGCACCGAGGGTGAAAATATAAATTACAAAAAGTGCCATAAGCGCAAACAGCGAGGATGTAAAACCTGCAATGGCCATGGTCATACCGTAAACCAGTACGGCCACGAAAACAAACAGCAGGTTTACCAGGGTCCGGGTTTTTTTGATTTTACTCCTGAGACCGGGGTATTCCTGTCCGCAGAAATCGCACTGAATTTTATGCGGGGTACGAAAAGTCAGGCTGCTTAAATCACTTAACTCATTCCCACAATTGATGCAGTCAATATATTTTGCGAAAGGATTCAACATGGATGGTGAATTTCTTAAAACAGGACACCCAGGGACAACTCAATGTAGTTGGCTCTTGCATTTTGCTTCCTGCCACTAAGTGGGTTTTCTCCTTTAAGGATGTTGGTAAAGCCGTTGTTGAAGGTTACTCCTCCTACCAATGCGGTGTTGCCACCCAGTGAATATTCCACGCCCATTCCCAGTATCATACTTACACGGAAAAAGGGAATGTCGCTTTTGATGTCCATATCGGGGCGGGTGCTGTCGTGATAAATGTCCTCGCCGGTGGCTTTCAGGTTGATGGAGTTGCCGAAGCCAAAAACACCGAAATAGGTGTTGTATCCTATTTCGCGGGTTTTCATTTTCAGGGTAAGAGGTATTTCCAGGTTTTGCAGCTTGTAAACCCGCTCCTTTTGGTTGTAAGTAGTTCCTCCGAATTCCTCCTCGGTGGGGAAACTGAGTTTTCCTCCCAGGTAGGTAATGTTCATACCTGTGGCAAAGCTGTAATGTTCGGCCAGGAAAAATTCAGCCACAACGCCATAAGAAAAACCCAAACGTACACCTTCTGATTCATAATCAGCGGTTTCAGGCTTAAACCATGCAATGCTGGGAGATGCAGTAAGCCCCATGCGTACTCCCTGCGCTTTACTACTTCCTGAAATAAGGCTTACAGATATGATGACGGCAAAAACAAGTGCAATTTTTTTCATAATTTTGAGTTTTGATTTACTAACTGCAATATTACTGAGAATTATTGATTTTTGATACCTCTTGTTGGGTAGTTGTTGCTTCTTAACGAATAAATATGACAAATCTTATTGTGCTTTCCCGAAAAATAAATCAACTCTCCGGGATTTTTCTGCTTTCACTGGTCTTAACACTATTAATTACAGCCAACAGTTGCAAAAGGTCACCGCACTGGCAAGCCGACATATCCCGTGTAAACATTGAACCCGTTGAGATAAAGCGCTACGAACAAGTATTGTTCAATATCAATCCTCACAATATTGTTGAGGAAGTTGAACCCCATATGGAAGAGTTCTCTCTTTTCCTGGGAGATGCCATTTATACCGAAATGGGGCAGATACAGTTGTACGACTATATTACCGATGATTTTATTCAGGAAGTTTGGGAAGATACCCGGGAAGTATGGGAGAAAGTGAGTGCACTGGAAGGTGAGCTCACGCAGGGTTTCCGCTATTTTCGGTATCATTATCCCCAACGGCCCCTGCCGGTTTTTTATTCCTATATCTCAGGACTGGATTTTGATTACCCGGTAAAATATTTTGAAAACAACATTATTATCGGGCTGGATATGTTCCTGGGAAAAGATTACCTGAACTACGAAAGAATTGGGATTCCGGCTTTTAAGCGTAACCGGTTTGTACCGCAGGGTGCCTCTGTTGAAGTAATGAGAACCATGGCCGAGGAGATGCTCCGCCAATCAGGAATTACCCCGGAAACCTTTCTGGATTATATGATGCATGAGGGGAAAATTCTCTACTTTATTGACTGCATGCTGCCCGACTACTCCGACACACTCAAAATTACTTACAGCAAAGAGCAAATGGAGTGGGCCAGTCGCAACCAGGGGTATGCCTGGACTTTCTACCTTGACAATGAAATGCTTTACTCTACCGACCGGCAGTTGATCCAGAAGTTCTTTGGAAGTGGGCCCTTTACAGCCCCCTTCTCGCGTGGGTCAGCGCCACAAATGGGTGTTTTTAACGGCTGGATGGTAGTAAGGGAATATATGCGTCGCAACCCCGAGGTGTCGCTGGAAGAATTGATGCGCACAAGTGATTCACGTCTTATCCTTAATCAGGCCCGATACAGGCCCTGAAGCTAATAAAGGCTGCAAAATACCGCGAAGGGTAGTCGTTTCCGGCTACCCTTCGTTTTTTCCGTATTCCTGGTTGCAGAGCTGGATGAAGTTGAGTATTTCATCGCGGCCCGCTTTTGTTTCAGATGAGCTTTCAAACATCTGTGGCAGCGGATCCCAAAGCTCTTTGAGCTTTCGCTTGTATTGGGCAAGGTTCGACTGCAGTGTGGCCTGACCCATTTTGTCGCACTTGGTAAAAACAATTACAAAGGGTATCCCTTTGTTGCCGAACCATTCCATGTTGTCCAAATCATTTTTCTGGGGCTCAAGGCGGCTGTCCACAAGTAAAAAGGTGCACATGAGGTTTTCCCTGTTTGCAAGATAATTGCGAATCATCTTTTCCCACTTCTCGCGCATCTTTTTGGAAACCTTGGCAAAACCAAAACCGGGAAGGTCGGCCAGGTACCATGCATTATTGATGAGAAAATGATTGATGAGCTGGGTTTT
>SLOR01000321.1 GCA_007132395.1 Bacteroidales bacterium | reverse complement strand
CTCCAGCTCTGTGATTTGCGCGGTGAATGTCCCCGGTCCGCTGCCGGCTTGCAGCTGTCCTTCGTTTTGGCTTAGGCTGGGGTTGGGATTTTGGCCCCAAACCAGGCCGCGTGCTGTTACCGCGCCTCCTCCCTCACTGATGACTTCACCGCCTGCCATGGTTGTCGTAGAAGTTACTTCATAGGGAATCAGTGTGTTGACCTGCGGATGCTGAACCTGCTGTACTTCGCCCCTGATACATCTTACGGAAAAGCCGATTTGCTGAAGGTATTGTGAGCGGTTCATCCCTGCCATATTGAATGTAATGATTCTTGCCCAGGCGTGCTTGTGGGTGGCGGGTGTGCTGCTCCAGAAGTATGCATGTTGGCCTTTACTTACAAAAGCATTGCCCATGGTGTAGTTGCCGCCGGGTAAGGCATTGAAATCAAAGTCATCGGTGCCATATCGGTAGCCATGGCTGTCCCAGCGGGGATGTTCGTGGGTGTCCCAGGGGGCTCCCAGTGGAGAATTCTGCTGCCTGCGCGATTTCAGCTTTGTGCCTGCCGGGTTATTGTTGCCCCTGTGGTTGGGGTCAATAAATTCGAGCAGTTGTTGCCAGTCGGCATCGGTGGGAGTTCTCCAACCTGCCGGGCAAAGGCCCCGCTCATCAACGGTAGCGTGCCAGTTGTAGAGCATCCCGTATAGATCTTCATTGGCCGGGTCGTGGTTGTACCAGGTACGGAGGCCTTCCTGGCTGGTTTGCCACACTGTGTGATTCTCTTCGTGAAGAATAGGGTCGCCATTGGTGTAATGGCTTACACGCAGGTTTTTACCCATCCATTCCTGTTCTCCAATGGTAATGGTGGGGTATACATTTCCGTCAATATCTGTCATGCTCCCCTGGGCGTTAACCATAATTACCGGAAAGCAAAGCAGCATTGCTACGAGGCAAAAGTATTTTTTGGCCATATCAACTGTTTTTGGTGAAATGTTTTTTGAGCAAATGATTAAAATTTCCCTTTTAAAGCAATAACGTTCACGACAAATATAGGATGATTTATATATATGAAGTTGGGTGTTTTACTTATTTACCCTAGGATTATTTTACTTTACCCTCAGATTTTTGACGGGATGGGTTCAATCCTTCTTCATCTCTCATTGAGATTACACTGTTTTTCAAGTAAATCAAATAGTTAAGAATACTACAATAAATGCTTACCTTTAACTTTCTAACCAAAATTTAACCACTATGAAAAAATACTTTGCCATTTTAATTCTGTCGCTGTTTATGGCCGGTTGTGCCGGTTCCGGCAACCGCCAGGCAGAAGATACCGGTGCTGAAGTGCAGCTTGAAGCCGAGCTGGAGCAGGCACTGGAAAAAAACATTGAGCTGAATGAGCGCATTGCTGAGCTCGAAGCCGAACTGGAAGAATTAATTAATCCTTAAAAAGCATCAGCTATGAAAAAAATAGGAATCGTAACAGGAATATTGCTCTTTTCAATGGTCTTGTTTGCCCAGAACCCCCGCAGCCAACAGGGAGGAAGGGGTGCAGACAAGCAGGAAGAAAAGGCACAGGAAAGTGGCCAGCAGCAGGCGCAAGAAGCCAGTGAACGGGCCCGGGAGCAACAGGAGCGCGGACGTGAGCAAGGCCAGCAGGGGCGTGAACGCGGACAGCAGGCAAGAGAGCAGGGACAGCAGCAAGCACAACAGGCTAAAGAAAAAGCCGGGCAGCAGGAACCCCGCGGACATGCTTACGGCAGAGATAAGAAGGGGCTGGAAGGTCGTGACTTCGGTCAGGCGCGTGCCGCAGCAGCCCGCTCAAAGCAGGAAAAACAACAAGTAACCCGTGAAGTGGCAGTGGAAGTAGAGGAGGGAGTACGGCGCACCACGCGAAGAGTTGAAGTGGTACGCGATACCCTTGAGCAGAGAACAAGAAGAGGTGAAATGTCGGAACAGGAAATGGAAAGACGCACCAGACGCGTAGCTGAAATTGAAGAAGAAATCAGGGAAATTGAACGTGAGCGCAGGCAAACCGAGCGTGTTATCGAAGAACGAATCCCTTAGCGATTTGCGATTTTTTCTTACATAGAAATAAAAAGGCCGGGCTTTGATTCTTACTGCCCGGCCTTTCCTTTTTTTGTTACGTTTTAATTTTCCCGGTCAATGGTAAACTGCACCAGGTCTCTCAGAGATTTATTCCATGGTGAGTCAGGCAGCGTATCAAGTATTTCAAAAGCCATTGCCAGGTTTTCTTCCATTTTTTTTCGTGCATAATCCATCCCTCCGCTTTGGGTAACTTTTTCTATAAGCAGGGCTACTTTGTCGGGATTGTTATTATGGTTTTTCACGATGTTAATAATCTTCTTTTTCTCCAGGTATGAGGATTGGTCCAGAAGATAAATCAACGGCAGTGTCATTTTTCGCTCCTTGATGTCGCCACCGGTGGGTTTTCCCGTGGTGCTTGCATTATCATAATCCAGCAGATCGTCTTTTATCTGAAAAGCGATGCCGGTGTATTCGCCCATGAGGCGCAGTTTCTCCTGGGTTTCTGTATCCGCGCCTACCGAGGCAGCTCCGCAGGCAAAACAAGAAGCGATGAGGGAGGCCGTTTTCTGCCGTATTATTTCAAAATAAATATCTTCCTTGATATCCAGGTTGCGCGCTTTTTCCAGCTGCAGCAACTCACCTTCACTCATTTGCTTTACCGAGCGCGATACGATTTTGAGCAAATCAAAATCATCGTTATCCAGTGCCAGCAACAATCCCCGTGAAAGCAGGTAGTCACCCACCAGGACCGAAATTTTATTTTTCCATAATGCATTGAGGGAGAAGAAACCCCTTCTTTCATTGGAGTCGTCCACCACATCATCATGCACCAGTGTGGCGGTATGCAGAAGTTCAATCAGGGATGCGGCGCGGTAAGTTCTTTCTGTTATCTCTCCGCAAAGCCCGGCGGTAAAAAATACAAACAAAGGCCTGATTTGCTTCCCTTTGCGCTTTACAATGTATCGGGTTATTTTATCCAGCAAGGGAACCTTGCTTTTCATGGAGTTTCTGAATCGGCTCTCAAACTCCTGTATATGACTTTCAACAGGGGCTTTTATTTCCTTTAGGTTCATTGGCTTATCAGTGTTGTTATAAAAAACAAAATTAGGAAAAAATATGCGGGCAGTAGCTGCCTACCTTTATTAAATGCTTAATTAACCGAAAAGTTCAGTTAAAAGGTATGTTAAGAATTGCTGTATTGCCCTGCAAACAAGCTTTTGAAGTCCAAGAGTATGGCCGAAAGAATCGTTGATAACAACGAGTGTTTCATCTTGTTTTTTTGTTTTATATAGATGGGGAGGACTTTTGTTTTTTTAGAATATTAATAATTAGGCGATTTACTTAATCGGGCGTGTAATTTTTTTTATAATTTAGCAGCCGTTAAAATCCAAAGAGGCTTAACTCCACTCACGGCTTTGCGGGATTTGTCTTAAAATAATCGTAAACACGCACTTATGAAACTGAATGTAGGCTTTATTAAATCGGTGTTGAATGTATATGATGAGATGTCGGAAAATGGTATGTCGATTGTCTATCTCGGAGAATTTCACCATCAAATCACCAAAATGTTTACATCCATGGCTGAAGAAGACATGGACCGGAAAGATGAAGAAAGGTCAACCATTAGAAAAGTATATTCTGTGATGGTGGAAACGCTCCAGAATATGTCCAAACACTCTGATGAAATTACCGACAAGTACAATATAGGCAAAGGCTTGTTTATGATTGGCAAAAAAGAGGGTACTTACTATATCATCACATCCAATAAAGTTTCCAACAGTAAAAAGATTGACCTGGAAAAAGCCGTGAAGGAAGTAAACGGTGCCACCCGCGAACAGCTCAAGGAAATGTACCGCAAGCAAATTACCGAAGGAAGTATTTCTGATAAAGGTGGTGCAGGACTGGGGCTTATTGAAATTGCCAAAAGAACCCGCAACAAGCTGGTTTATCAGTTTCTTCCCCTTGACGAGCACAGCCAGTTTTTTATCCTGAAAGTGGAAATCAACGCAAAGAAAATTGTTGAATAGGTAATACCTGCCACAGGTTCAATAATTTTTTTTATTGCAATGCATTTTTTACCTTTATGCCTCACCCATTGGCGTAAAGCATGTCGGCAGATATACTCAAAACCCCCATTGAGTTTTTAAAAGGAGTAGGTCCTCAAAGGGCAGAATTACTGAATAAAGAAATTCAGGTTTTTTGCTTTGAGGACTTACTCTATTTTTATCCCTTTCGCTATATTGATCGCAGCCGGTTTTTCCTTGCAAGTGAGATTACGGAAGATATGTCCTACGTGCAGATGCGCGGTTTTATCAGCGATATTCAACTGCACGGGCAAAAACGTACCACACGCATGACGGCCTGGCTCACCGATAAGCATGGGGGGCGGGTGGAGCTCATCTGGTTTAACGGTTTCAAGTGGCTCAAGGGCAAGTTTCTGCCCGGGCAGGAATACATCGTGTTTGGCAAACCGACTCGCTATGGTAATAAGTACAACATTTCCCATCCTGAAGTAGAGCCTGTAAGCCCCGCAGCCATTAACCAGCAATCGGTGATGCAACCCGTGTATCCTTCAACCGAAAAACTAAAATCACGAGGGCTTGACAGCAAGGGCATTAGCAAGCTGCTGAAAACGCTGTTGCCCCAGGTTATGGATTTTATCAACGAAACCCTGCCACAGAAGCTGCGCGATGATTTGCGTCTACTTCCACTGCGAAGAGCCATCCACAATATCCATTTCCCCGAAGACACCAAAACCCTTGCCCGGGCACGTGCCCGACTTAAGTTTGATGAGTTGTTCTTTATCCAGCTCAATCTAATAAAGCTAAAGCATGTAAGAACCTCTGAAGCCAGGGGGCATGTGTTCAGAACCGTGGGTGATTACTTCAATAATTTTTATCATAACAATCTTTCCTTTGAGCTCACACAAGCACAACGGAAGGTGATGAAGGAGATACGACAGGATTCTTTGTCGGGCAAGCAGATGAACCGCCTGTTGCAGGGCGACGTGGGAAGCGGTAAAACCATCGTGGCAGTAATGAGTATGCTACTGGCCCTTGATAACGGATGCCAGGCATGCCTCATGGCTCCCACTGAAGTGCTGGCCAATCAGCATTTTGAAAGTATTGGCAGTATGCTCGAAGGGTTGGGCGTGGAAGTGCGGCTGCTCACGGGTTCAACAAAAAAAAGCGAGCGAAAGGTATTGGCGGAAGAACTGGCTGATGGCAGGTTGCATATACTCATTGGCACTCATGCCCTCATTGAAGACACCGTGGTTTTTCGAAACCTGGGTATGGTAGTTATCGACGAGCAGCATCGCTTCGGCGTGGCCCAACGGGCCAGACTGTGGAAGAAAAATACTACACCTCCGCATGTGCTGGTAATGACCGCCACCCCCATTCCCCGCACACTTGCCATGACCCTTTACGGCGATCTGGATATTTCTGTTATTGACGAACTGCCCCCCGGTAGAAAACCCATAAAAACCATCCACCAGTACGACACACACCGGTTGAAGGTGTTTGGCTTTATGCGAGAGCAAATTAAGCAAGGCAGGCAGGTGTATGTTGTTTATCCTTTGATAAAAGAGTCGGAAACCCTCGATTTGAAAGACCTTCAGGATGGGTATGAGAGCATCGTGAGAGACTTTCCGCTACCTGAATATGCCGTAAGTATTGTGCACGGAAAGATGAAAGCCGCCGATAAGGATTATGAAATGCAGCGTTTTGTAAAGGGAGAAACCCAGATAATGGTGGCAACCACCGTAATTGAGGTAGGTATTAATGTTCCCAATGCCAGTGTTATGGTCATTGAAAGTGCCGAGCGCTTTGGCCTTTCGCAGCTGCACCAGCTAAGGGGCAGGGTAGGGCGGGGTGCCGACCAGTCGTGGTGTATTCTTATGAGCAGCATCAAACTTTCTTCCGACGCCCGCAAAAGACTCGAAACCATGGTAAGCACCAACAATGGCTTTGTGATTGCCGAAACTGATATGAAACTGAGGGGACCGGGAGATATTCACGGCACGCAGCAAAGCGGTATTCTCGACCTGAAAATTGCCGACCTGAGCAAAGATGAGAAAATATTGAAGTATGCCCGTCAGAAAGCCATGGAAATACTGGAAAAAGACCCCGGGCTGCAGCATGCGGAAAATTATCTGCTGGGAAAAACATTACGCAAGCTGTTTCAGGCTAAAGTGGTTTGGAGCAAAATCAGTTAATCCTTCCAGGTGTTTAGACAAAAAAAAAGCTGCAAATTATTTTGCAGCTTTTTTTATATGCGATTGAAAGTGATTTAGTTCAAAACAAAGCGTATGGGCAGGTTAAACTGTACCCTAACTGCTTGTCCCCTCTGGCGACCGGGCGTCCACCTGGGCATGTTTCTCACAACTCTTACTGCTTCTTCATCAAGACCACCACCAACACCTCTGAGTATTCTTACATCGGAAATGCTTCCATCACGTTCAACAACGAAGGTAACGAAAACAGTCCCTTGAATACCTGCCTCACGGGCCATGGTAGGATACCTAAGGTTGCTCTGGAGGTATTGCATCAGTGCTGCATCACCACCAGGGAATCCCGGCTGGTCTTCAACGATGGTAAAGATCTGTTCTTCTTCAATTTCTTCTTCCTCCATAATAATGGGGGTAAATTCCTGTACTTCCGTAAAAACGGTTGCTTCAGTGTCAATCATAAACTCTTCTTCAATTTCCACGTCATCATCCACGATTACGAGCTCCTGTGAAGGCTCCGGAGGTGGAGGGGGTGGAGGAGTTTCTTGCCTGGTGATTGGAATATCTTCCTCTTCAATGAAGTCAACCTCCAGAATGCCAAGGTCAAGCACCTGTCTTTCGTATTGTCTCCATTCAAAAGCCATCCATACTGCCATCAGGGCAACAACGAGACCTATCTGCAGGAAGATACGTTTTTTGCTCTCCAGGTCAGCTTTTGGTGATTTTTTTGCTTCCATAAAGTTTTGTTATCTGGTTTATACAGGTAATGCCTGCGTGATTTAATGTTTTAGGGGCTGCTAATATACAAATTTTTTCCAATAACTATAATTGCAATTATAAAGAAAGGTAAGCGGCCATTTGCGGGTTTCTCCTTATATAATAAAAGAAAAGCATTCCGGCTAAAGATCCACTTATATTGGCTACAAAATCCAAAAAATCGCCACTTCTGCCCGCCACGTAAAAATGCTGGTACATTTCTGTAAGTCCTCCGTATATAACGCAAATTGCGATGGTTATAGTATAGGAGAAGCCAGCAGAAAAAGGTTTTTTGCCTTGCCGGAAAAAACCATAGCATAGCAAAAGACTCAACACACCGAAAATTCCGGCATGTATCATTTTATCGAAATGGGGTATTTCAAAGAGAGATGAACTGGGAATGTTACTTCCGGGAATTCCGATAATGAACAGTATTATGGCAGACCATAGAAATGCCGGAAGTAAATACTTAACTTTCATCCATAAAAAAATTTGCTCAACGAAATGTATTTGATACCTGGTTGGGCACCGGCAACAGCAAGGCCTTAGTTGTTCACCGTAGCGGATTGGCCTGCAATCATGCGTTCTGTGTGTGAAATTATTTGGCTAAACCATGGAATGCTGCATAAACCCGTGGTGAATATAAAACCCTTGGCTTATGCAGCTTTCTCAGGTAAAAAGTTTGCTTTCCCTTTGGGGGGCTGCAGGTATTCTTATCCAACCATTTCCTTATACTGCTCAGCACTCATCAGTTCGTCTACCTCAGAGGGTTCGCTGATTTTGATTTTGGCAATCCATCCTTTTCCATAAGGGTCCTGGTTTACAACTTCTGGGGTGCCTTCCAGCTCTTCGTTGAACTCGGTAACTTCTCCCGAAAGGGGCATAAAAAGGTCAGAAACGGTTTTTACCGCTTCAATGGTACCAAAAGTTTCTTCCTGCTCAAGGGTTTCTCCTACGGTATTTACTTCAATGTAAACAATGTCTCCCAGTTCGTTTTGGGCAAAATCAGTTATACCTACGGTTGCGGTATCTCCTTCCAGCTTGATCCACTCGTGATCCTTTGTGTACTTTAAATCGTCAGGAAAGTTCATGTTTTAGAATTTTATTGGTGATTATGAATAAGAATGTTGAGGGCTCAAAAATACAACCTTTTTCCAAAGAAAAAAACAGCACCTCCAAATTTATGGAACACATGCAATGATTTGACATTACTGTTATTTGCAGGTTTACAGGAAGACTGTATTTGTGTCTGGGGATAATGGTACAGTTGTATTGGTCAAGTGCAATAACATATGTAATATTCCTTAACTTTGTTTTTCATCAAAACCCATTATTATGAAAAAGTATGCCCTCCTTTTAGCAGCAGCCACAATTGCCTTTATTTTCAGTTCCTGCAAAAGTCTGGACCCCGTTCCGGTTGCCCCGGCAGAAGACGTGGAGGCTATTGCAGATGAAGTACAGGAGCAAACAGAAGATGTTAGGCCTCCCGTGGTAGAACCCCTTCAGGTACTGCCCGGCAAGCATGTCGTTTCTGAATCCTATAACCTTACACAGGGATTAACTGCTTTTTCACTTGCTTTTTTTGATGTACTTAAAGATGAGCACCAGGAGCAAAACCTGGCTTTCTCTCCTTTGTCCTTAAACATGGCGCTGGCAGCTATTTATAGTGGGGCCGCCGGAGAAACCCGGAAGGAAATGGCATCACTGCTTGGGTTTGACAAAGATGCAAAAGCGTTTAATGCAGCTTACCCGGCCTATTTTTCAGCCCTCATGGAACTGACGGCCGACACACTGGCCGAGGTAAACCTTGCCAACAGGGTGTTTCTCGAAGAATCCTACCCGGTACTGGATAGCTTCATTCAGGATATTACGGCCCTGCATGGAGGGGCTTTTGAAAAACTCGATTTTATCCGTCAACCCCGGCAAGCCGAAAGCAGGATAAATCATTGGGTGGAGGAAATGACACGGGGCAGGATACAGGACCTGATTCCATCCGGTACATTTAACGAGCTTACCCGACTGGTACTTACCAATGCAGTGTATGTTAAATCGTCGTGGCGTTTCCCTTTTGAAGAACAGGCCACAATGGAAAAGGAGTTTACCACAGTAAACGGGGAAAAGAAGGACCGTGATTTTATGATACAGACACAAAAGGGAATTATGTATGCTGAACTTGAGGGGAATACCATCATCGAGCTGCCCTACACCAGCCCCAATTTAAGCATGTTGCTTATTCTTCCCGGAGATGAAAACCTCGCCCATCCTGCTCCCGGTATACCCAATGCCACAGAATATTTTCAGATGCTGGCTGCATTGCGTGCCGAGGAAGTACATATGGAGATTCCCAAATTTACATTGAATTCAGAATTTTCTCTTTCAGAAAACCTTAAGGATATGGGGATGCAGGAAGCATTCGACAATCGGGCCGACTTTTCCGGTATCAGCGGGCGTACCGATTTGGAAATCAGCGATGTGTTGCAGAAAGTGTTTTTTGAAATTGACGAGGAAGGCTCGGAGGCTGCCGCTGCCACTGCCATTGTGGTGGTTACCACCTCTTTTGATCCCAACATGGAATTAAAGCAGCCCAAAATGTTTATCGCTAACAGGCCGTTCCTGTTTGTCCTCAAAGAGAATTTTTATGATACGCCCCTGTTTATCGGGCAATATGTGAAGTAAGAAAGGGAGGCCGGATTACAAAAGACCCAGCTCGAGCATGGCAGCTTCGCTCATCATGTCTTTGTTCCATTCAGGTTCAAAAACCAGCTGAAGATCTACCTTTTTTATCCCTTCCACATGCTCAACGGCTTCTTTTACTTCATTGGGCAAGACATCGGCCACCGGGCAGTTGGGGTTGGTAAGGGTCATTTTAATGAAAACGGAATTGTCATCTTCTACCCTGATTTCGTAAATAAGGCCCAAATCATAAATGTTTAAGGGGATTTCGGGGTCGTACACGGTTTTCAGGGCATCGATGATGCGTATTTCCAAATTCATATAATTGGGTGTTGCTTCCATAATCTTTACACTTTATTGTTGATAAAAATCAGACGCTTTCCGGGGGCGTTTTGTTTACGCCTGATGCTTGGCTTTGAAAGCCATGGCATAAAGCTTCATCTGCTTAATCATGTTTACCAGTCCGTTACTTCTTGTTTGCGACAAATGTTCTTTCAACCCGATTTTGTCAATAAATGCCATATCGGCATTAATAATCTCGTCAGGCGCCTGACCCGATAAAACCCGTATAAGTAAACCTACAATGCCTTTGGTAATAAGGGCATCGCTGTCGGCTTTAAAATATACCTTGCCGTCTTTGTACTCGGCGTGTACCCACACCTGCGACTGGCATCCTGAAATCAGGTACTGGTTTTTTTTGTATTGCTCGTCGATGGTATCGATAGATTTTCCCACTTCAATAATGTAGTTGTATTTATCCATCCAGTCATCAAAAAGGGAAAACTCAGATACGATCTCTTCTTCAATTTCTTTTATGTGCATGATATGATAAGATGAAAGTTCAATGATTCTGTAAGAATAGAATGAATTTATTGCCGTATTGTTTGCCTTGAAACGATTTAATGTGGCATGATTTGTTGTTTTTCGTTTTCATCCAACTCCAGATCCGAGGCAATCTTGAAAGGACCGGGTTTGTAAATGATGAAAAACAGGAGAATGATGGCCTGCAGGTATATGAGGTTTGTCGCGCCGGTAAGCAAAAACCCCAGTGCTGTTAATATCCCCGCTGCATTCATCAGGGCAAAGCGGATAAATGCTGCAACACGATAAAAGATTAGTTTTTGCTCCAGGGGTAGGGTTTTGTCAATTTTTGCAATTTGTTTCTGCGGAAAAATATAACTAAGGGGCACAAGCCCCAGAAGCAATATAATCAACACCGTCTTGATAATATACACACTTTCCGGATCGGTGACGGGTGCTGTTTCGGTATGGCTGATGAATAATGAGGTTGCCACGATAAACGTAACCAATCCCAACAGCATGGCCCAATAAACAAATGAAATTCCTCGCAATATTTCTTTGGGTGATTGTTTCTGCATTTTGCTTTTAAATGTAGTTTTGAGCTGCAAAATTACAGATAATTATTGACTCGTCTGGTAACGGGTGCTTTTGTTTTTCAGGCAAGGGGGTGCGCTGGTATTTTGTTAAATTTGTAAGGATAAAAATACTGGCTTATGCTTAATCCTACCCAGAAAGAAGAGTTGCAATACCTGGAAGGTGTCGTCCTGAAAATCAAATCCACGGTAAATCAGATTAACGAAAATTTGCAGGAGCAGGCCCGCGATTTGAAAGCATCCAAGGAATATCTCTACGATAATAAGGACGCCATGGACCGCATGGAGAAGGAAGCCGTACGCTATTCCATTACCAGTGGTGCCATTATTGGCGAAGCGGCGGCTGACAGGAAGCAGAGAATAGAGAAGCTTATCGACTCGCCTTACTTTGGTCGCATCGACTTCGCGGAGAAGGGACGCAAGTCAGGTCCGCTGCCGGTTTATATCGGGATGTATTCCTTTCATGATGAAAAGGAAAATAAAAACATCATCCACGACTGGCGAGCTCCCATTTCTTCCATGTATTACGATTTTGAACTGGGGCAAGCCCATTACATGGCCCCTTCCGGGAAAAAGAAAGGCGAAATTTTGCTCAAGCGTCAGTATCGCATAAGGAACGGGAAGATGGAGTTTATGCTTGAGAACTCGCTCAATATCCACGACGATATCCTGCAGGAAGAACTCAGCAAGGCATCGGATGATAAGATGAAAAACATCGTGGCTACCATACAGCGCGATCAGAATGCCATTATCCGCAACGAAATCTCCCGGGTGCTTATCATTCAGGGGGTGGCCGGCTCGGGCAAAACCTCCATTGCACTGCACCGCATCGCCTTCCTGCTGTATCGCTTCCGCGAAAACCTGGCCTCCGACGAAATACTCATCATATCGCCCAACAAGGTGTTTGCCGATTATATTTCCAACGTATTGCCCGAGCTGGGCGAAGAACGTATCCCAGAAATGGGTATGGAGGAGCTGGCCCATCAAATCCTGGAGGGCAAGTACAAGTTCCAGTCTTTTGCAGACCAGATAGCCCTGCTGCTGGAAAAGCCGGACGAGACCATGGCTGACCGCATAAAGTTTAAATCAAGCTTTGCTTTTCTGTCCAAACTGGATGAGTATATAAACCATGTAAACAATACCTTCTTTCAGCCGGTGGATTTCTGGTTGAAGAAGAATTTTGTACCCGCCTGGTTTATCCGCGAGCGATGGGAGGGATACCACCGCCTGCCGCTTATGAAGCGGTTCAATGAAATTACCCGCGATATTGAAGACAACATCCGGGTTTATTACAAATACGAGGTTGAAACGCAGGAGCGCAACGAAATAAAGAAAGCCGTTACGGGCATGTTCAAAACCCTTAACATCCGCGAGCTGTATCGTGAGTTTTACCAGTGGCTGGGTCGGGAGGATTTGCTGAAAGCCGGGCCCAAAGGGACGATGGAATATGCTGATGTTTTTCCGCTCATATACCTGAAAATCCGTCTGGAAGGTTTTAAGGCTTTTGAGGGTGTGAAGCACCTGCTGGTGGATGAAATGCAGGACTACACCCCGGTGCAGTACGCTGTGCTCTCGCGCCTGTTTCCCTGCAAGAAGACCATCCTGGGCGATGCGGCGCAATCGGTAAATCCCTTCAGTAGCTCTTCCACACAGGAGATACAGCGTGTTTTTCCGGAGTCCGATGCTGTAAAGTTGCTGAAGAGCTATCGTTCCTCCTTTGAAATTACCCGCTTTGCCCAGCAGATTAAACCCAACCATGAGCTGGTGGCTATTGAGCGTCATGAAGAGATGCCGGTGGTAAAGACACTGAAGTCTGCAGCCGAAGAAATTAATCAAATCAGTGAATGGATTGCCCTTTTCCGGCAAACAGAAAAACACCACTCCCTGGGTATCATCTGTAAAACCCGCAAACAGGCGGAGCAGCTTTATGAAAAACTGGCCGGCATGCAGAAGCAGCTGAGCCTGATAACCACCGAGAGCAGTGCTTTTTCGCGGGGCGTAATGATTACCACTGCTTTTATGGCCAAGGGGCTGGAGTTCGATCAGGTGATTGTGCCCCAAGCCACTGCAATCCATTACAAAACCGAGATGGATCGCGGGATGCTTTACGTGGCCTGCACCCGTGCCATGCACCGCCTTTATATTTGTGGCACAGGCAAAATGACGCCGTTTATTTCCTTAATAAACAATACCGTAACCGCTACGCGGTAAATATTATCGTGCCCCCGTTGGGGGCTACAATATTGGAACCGCTACGCGGTAAATTTGGTGGTTGGGCTGTCTGTTGCTACAATATTGGAACCGCTGCGCGGTAAATGGGTAGTTGGGCTGCCGATATAAAATAATGGAACCGCTACGCGGTAAATGGGCGGTTGGGCTGCCGTTTTGCTACAATAATTGTAACCGCTACGCGGTAGGGTTGGGTGGTTGTTTTAGGTTGGTTTTAATTGGAAATCGCCAGACAAACTGGTTGAATTATCACCTACCATTGCCCGTCCAATATTTTCAATCCGTTTTTGTGATAAATTATTCTGCCTACCCATTGCCCGTAGGGCATCCAATCTTGTAGAAAAAATTGACATTGCCACCCAATTTTGCCCGTAGGGCATATGTTATTACCCCACCACATTCAACAATACCCCCGCCACAATGGCACCCACCACCGAGAATCCGAGGTAT
>SLOR01000057.1 GCA_007132395.1 Bacteroidales bacterium | reverse complement strand
CGCCTGCCAGAACAGGTATGATGATTCTTACCATGGGTATATGGGAGAAGTGAGTCATCCGAAATTTTAATTTAGATTAAGATAATTAAAATTCAGATAAAACCAAAATGATTGTCCGCTTTCTTGCTAGTACTGATTCTAATGATAAATCGTTGACCCACCCCCGGGCACCCTTCCCTACGAGCAGGGAGGGGAAAGGTGCAAGCTTGATTCTTTTTTAATGCAGCTACCCATAATTACAAAACATGATATTTACTTCCAAAACCCTTGCTTCTGCTGCTGTATCACCCCTCCTTACTTTTAGGGAGGGGCCGGGGGAGGGTCATTCAAGAAAACTTGGGGCAAGATTGGGTACAACCACAAAAACCAATAAGGGGATTGGTGAGAAGTTGCTTTTTTGGGTTAGAAAATAATTTCCGGTTCCAGGAATCGAATCATAGCCCCTTTGTAATAAAACTGCAGGATTTTTTCCCGGCTATGTCCGTGTAAAGCTCTTTGCATGGCACCTTCCTGGCACAGGCCCACCCCATGGCCATATCCTTTACCACTGAGCAATAGCGTGTCGTTTTGCTCTTCAATGGAGAAGTAGGTTGATCGCAGTGCAAAATGTTCTCTCACATGCCGTAGCCGTATGCTTTCTTCCTCGTCCAGGTGGTGTTTGCGGCTGTTCTGCCGGAAGCCGGTGATATGCTTCCATTCCTGATCAGAAGGTTTGATGCTGTAGTTGCGGTGCAGGAATTGCCTGAAATCCTGCACCGGGATACGGGCTTCCCATGAGGCTCCGGGCATATGCCGGCAAAAGGTGTCTTTGTCGCTGCGGAGGTAGGACAGGGCATGGGTCCATAAATCTTCCGAGTTAACGGTTTGTCCTCCACAGTTGGCATGATACACAGTATTGAGCAGCCTGCCGTGCACATCGGTTACGACCTCGCCCCGGCTGATATCCACGGCACTGATAATGTTTACATCATTTGTTTTTCCGTAATAGGCCTGGCAATGCACCCTGTCGCAAAGATGAAACCCCTCCTCACTATGTCGGTTAAGGTTTTGAAGGGCATAGGTGCGTATGATAATGGCCTGTACCTGATAAAAAACATTATGACGGTTAAAGCCCGATTCCCACTGCACGGTCCCGGCTACATAGCTTTCAAAGGGCACGATGTTTACAAGACTAAAGGCGGCATTGCCGTTTCTTATCCTCAGGTCTCCGTCGTAGGCCCGCATGTTCAGGTTTTTGTCAAGGGGTTTCAGGAAGAAGGAGTTGTGGAAGGCAGCTCCCTGCAGGGTAATTTCATTTTCCGAAAACAGAAGAGAGTCGTTCCGATAAATGTCAAACCCCTGGGCAGTAATTTCGAAAACGATAGTATTCAGGGGTTTTACCTCCAGTAGCTTTTCGTGTTGGGTGTTGCAAATGAGGTATCTGCCGGTGGCAGGGGTAAAAGAAAATCTTTTGATGTTTTCACCGGAAAATATCCCCACCTCTATAATTTCCGGGATGTTGCGGCTGATGGCTTTCTGGTTGAATACCAGTGCCTGTACAATGATGAAAGTCAGAAAGTAAAATATTCGCATACTATGATTTTAGAAAACGAGTTATGGCTTTCGCTGCATTTTCAGAGGCACCGCTGCCTCCCAGTTTTTGGCGCAATGTAGTATAATTATCAATTATACTTTTGCGGTATTCACTGTTTTCTGTGAGGTTTTTCAGTTCTTTCACCAGGCGTGTGGTGTTAAACTCATGTTGGATCAGTTCTTTTACAATCTCCTGGTCCATAATAAGATTTACCAGCGATATGTATTTGATATCCACCAATCTTTTGGCAATAAAATAGGACAGGAAAGCGGCTTTATAACAAACCAGCTGAGGGGTGCCGATGAGCGCGGTTTCAAGGGTTGCCGTTCCCGATGTTACCATTGCTGCATGAGCGTTTTGGAGTAGGTTGTAAGTTTCTCCGAACAGAATTCTTATGGGTCTGCCCGAGGTGTGCTTCCGGTAAAACTCTTCAGTATGGGCTCTTGTGGCTGCAATTACAAACTGATAGCCTGGAAAATGCTCGCTAACTTCCGACATTGTTTTAAGCATTTTTGCAATTTCCTGTTTTCTGCTTCCGGGCAGTAAGGCGATGATGGGAGCCTGCGATAAAGCGTGGCGTTGTCTGAAGGCAGAGGCCTGCTGCTGGCTGTCATGCCCTTGCAAAGCATCCAGCAACGGATGGCCCACAAATTCTACAGGATAATTGTATCTGGCGTAAAACTCTTCTTCAAAGGGTAGTATAACCAGCATTTTATCAATATCCCGCCTGATTTTTTGTACCCTTGATTTATGCCAGGCCCATACCTGGGGCGAGATATAATAAATGGTTCTGAAGTTGTTTTTTTTGGCAAATTCAGCTATGCGAAGATTAAAGCCGGGGTAGTCGATAAAAATTATGGCATCGGGTTGGTAGGCCAGGATATCGCTTTTGCATAGCTTTATGTTATGAAGTATGGTTCTGATGTTAAGGGCCACTTCCAGAAAACCCATAAAAGCCAATTCGTTGATATGCTTTACCAGGGTAGCTCCCTGTTGTTGCATCAAATCCCCGCCCCAGGCCCTGAATTCAGCTTCCGGGTCCTGGGTTTTAATGGCCTTCATCAGGTTGGAGGCATGTAAATCGCCGGAAGCTTCTCCGGCAAGAATATAATACTTCATATATAGTGTCAATTGAAAAACTTTATTGCCATGCCGCAAAAGTAGCGGTTGAAAAGGGGAATACATCTTCCCCTGGCAATTGCTTGCAAATATACCTGCTTTCTTTGCATTTTTTCTGTACTTTCGGGTGCAATTTATTAAGAGTCTGTTGTTAAAATCCTGATACTATCATGCCTGTTTTGCCACCCGTAAAAGTATCCATACAGGGGTTTCCCGGTTCGTTTCATGATATGGCTGCCCGAAAATACTTTCCCGGCAGAGAGATACAAATCCTTTCTTGTGCCACATTTAAGGAAGCCTTTGACTGTGTAAGAGATAAAAAGGCAGGTGTTGCTATGGTTGCCATTGAGAATTCTCTTGCCGGCTCACTACTTCCCAATTATGCCTTGCTGAAAAATTCAGGGTTGCAGATTCACGGAGAACTTTTTTTAAGGATTGAGCAAAATCTCATGGCATTGCCCGGGCAAAAACCAGAAGATATTGAAGAGGTACAATCCCATCCCATGGCAATTATTCAATGCGAGGAGTTTCTGGAGCCTTTGCGCGAAAAAGGGGTTCGGATTGTCGATACGATTGATACTGCCCTGAGTGCGCGGGAAATATCGCAGAAAAAGCTTAAAGGTGTCGCAGCCCTTGCTTCCACTCTTGCTGCTGAAATGTACGGATTGGAAATAATACAAGAAGGGGTGGAAACCAATAAAAAGAACTTCACCCGTTTTCTTGCCTTGAGTCCTGAAGGCCATGATTCGCCTGATGCTTCGGCCAGCAAGGCTTCCCTTTGTTTTTCCCTGCCTCACAAGGTGGGAAGCCTGGCACAGATTCTATCCATGCTTGCTTTCTATAATATCAATCTTACAAAAATACAATCAACGCCCATTATTGGGAAAGAGTGGGAGTACTTTTTTTATGTGGATGTTTATTTTGAAGACTATCAGAGGTATCTGCAGGCATTAAGTGCCATACGGCCCCTGGTAGATCAATTGACAATTTTG
>SLOR01000308.1 GCA_007132395.1 Bacteroidales bacterium | reverse complement strand
CTACAATAACAGTTCTGATTACAAACCTCCGGTGCAGCTGTTTTTGAGCGACTTGCCTACACCTCGTCAGCATTTTTTCACCACTCCCAACCCCGTTGAGGCGCTGCCTCCCATTAGTCATTTTACCAATTTTGACACTGAGCACGGGCTTGCACTGAGCAGCGTGTATTGCTCAATGGTAGATGATATGGGGCATGTGTGGTTTGGCACCCATGGCGGAGGCGTAAGCCGGTTCGATGGACGAACCTTTACCAATTTTACTACCACCCACGGACTGGCCCACAATAGCGTGCTTAGCATTTTACAGGACAGTAACGGTCATTTATGGTTCGGTACATTTGGTGGAGGCATCAGCTATTACGACGGAAGGGCTTTTGTAAATTACTCCATGGAAGACGGCCTGGGAGACAACACCGTGTTCTCTATTGTTGAAGACAATAATGGTGATATCTGGCTGGCAACCTATGGCGGGGGTATAAGCAAATTTGAAAATGGAAGTTTTATATCCTACACCACAGATCATGGACTGGCAAACAACACCATTTACGATATAATTGTTGACGAATCCAACCAACTGTGGATTGCCACCAATGGCGGGCTCAGTTTTTTTGACGGAGAAAAATTCACCAACTATGCCCGGCAGGAGGGCTTGCCGCACAACACGGTAAGAAGCATTGCAAAGGACCAGGCAGGCAACATTTGGCTGGGCACACTGGGAGGAGGAGTAAGCCGGTTCGACGGAAGGAATTTTGAAAACTTTGACACCCGGGATGGTTTGGCAGACAACTCCATCTGGGATATAATGCCTGAAAAAGGCAGCAATGGAAAAATATGGTTCGCTACGTCTGTAGGTCTGAGTTATCTTAAAGAAAATCGGTTTGTATCTTATACAGAAAAAGAAGGACTTCCCCATAACTTCGTCAGAAGCATCTCGCAGGACAGAAACGGGAATATATGGTTAAGCACCTTTGGCGGAGGGGTAAGCAGGTACAATGGAAGCACCATTCAAACCTATACCCTGGAGCAGGGGCTGGCCGGCAGCTTTGTGAGAAGTATTACCCAGGATCACTCTGGCAACCTTTGGCTGGGGACCAATGGCAACGGAGCCATCAAGTACGACGGGCGGAGCTTTACAACCTTTACCATGCAGCAGGGACTTGCTCACGACACTATTTATGCTATTCTCGCCGACAGAAATAACCATCTGTGGCTGGGGACCAACGGAGGAGGCGTGAGCAGATTTGACGGCAGGTCTTTTACCAACTACACACCCCAAAACGGCCTCATTCACACCAGAATACTCAGCATCCTGGAAGATGGTGAAGGAAATCTCTGGTTTGGCAGCTCACAGGGAGTAAGCAAATTTGATGGGAGAAGCTTCACCAATTATACTACGGAACAAGGGCTGGCTCATAATTTCATCCGAAGTATGCTTGAGGACTCTCAGGGCAATATTTGGTTTGCCACCTATGGAAACGGAGTATCACGTTTTGACGGAAAAAAATTCTATACATACAATACCGACAACGGCTTCCCTCATAACTGGGTGCGGGCCATTGCGGAAGACAAGCATGGGAACTTGTGGTTTGGCACTTATGGTGAAGGCCTGTGCAGGTACGACGGACAAACATTTCTTTCTTTTTCCAAACCTCAGGGGCTCCCCGATAATGTGATTTACGATATCGTAATGGAAGAAAATGGAATCCTCTGGGTTGGAACCAATCAAGGATTGAGTGGCTTGTCCTTCGAAAAGGAAAACGGAGAGCGCATTGCTGCCGGCATGGTGAATCTATCCAACCTGGAGTTGCGCAACCGGTATACTGCATATTGGCAAAACATTAACAACCATTCAGGCTATCCTGTTAAAAACCTCAACAGCAATGCCATGCACCTGACATTCAGAGATTTGCCTTATGGCAGGGAAGACGAAAAAGGAGTAATATGGGGAGGTTTTGGCGATAACAAGGTTATACGTTTTAACCCCAGGGAGGCAAAGCAGGAATCCGTATCTCCAAATATCGTTATCAGCCAAATCCTTATCAATGATGCGCTGATAAGCTGGTATACACTAATGCCTGAGTTAACCTCATTTGAAAGGAAGCGGATTAACTATCCCGACAGCCTCATCCTCAGACAGCATGAAACCATTGCTTATGGCAAAGCCCTTACTGAATCAGAAAGAGACAGCCTTCGTGAACAATTTCCCAAAGTACGTTTTGAAGGCATCACGCCTTTTTATCATTTACCTGAAAAACTTGTGCTTCCCTATGTGCATGGTGATATTACCATTTCATTCGGGGCCATCGAAACCGGCCGAAACTTCATGGTAAACTATCAGTACAAAATTGAAGAAGTGGACAAAGAGTGGAGAAATATAAGATACACCAATGAAATCACTTTTGGAAGTTTCCCCGAAGGCAGTTATACAATAACCGTAAGGGCGCAAAGCCCGGAAGGGCTTTGGAGTGAGCCGGCTTCCTTCAGTTTTCGCGTACTATCACCATGGTTTAAGCTATGGTGGATGTATATTATATACGTCGTGCTCTTCCTTGTATTGATTCGTTACATTATCAAATGGAGGGTAATGAAACTGCGTAAGGAAAAGTTAAGGCTTGAAAACACTGTGCGCAGAAGAACCGCTGAGTTGCAAAGGCAGAAGCACGAAGCCGAAAAACAAAAAAAGCTGGTGGAAGAGAAAAACGAAGAAATCCTTTTACAGAAAGAGCAAATATCGGAACAGAGTCATCAGCTGGAAATCATTAATCAAAATCTGGAAGAACGTATTGAAGGAGAAATTTCCAAAAACAGGGAAAAGGAGGTGATGCTTATCCAGCAAAGCCGTCAAGCTGCCATGGGAGAAATGATTGGCAATATTGCCCATCAATGGCGTCAACCCCTCAATGCGGTGGCTGTAATAGTACAGAATATCCAGGAAGCATACCGGTTTGGTGAACTGAATGATGAATATATAGACAGTAGGGTAAAGCAATGCATGGAGATTATCCAGTACATGTCGCAAACCATTGATGATTTCCGCAACTTCTTTAAACCCGAGAAAAACAAGCAGGAGTTCAACGTGAAAAATGTGGTACAAAAATGCGTTTCTTTAATTGAGCCGTCATTTCAGCACAGCAATATTACGCTGGAATATCATTTGTCTGACTCAGCAACCGCCATAGGGTATTCCAACGAATATGCGCAGGTGCTTCTCAATATTCTAAAAAACGCCAGGGATGCCCTTATGGCCGGGAAAGTAAAAAACCCCCGGATTATTCTGGAGTTATCAGAAAAAAACGGTAAATCGTTCCTTTCCATAAGAGATAATGCAGGAGGTATTCCTGAAGAAATCATGGACAAGATTTTCCATCCTTATTTTACCACCAAAGAACCCGGGGTAGGCACAGGCCTGGGCTTGTATATGTCCAAAACCATCATTGAAAAAAATATGGGTGGTTTGCTTAGCTGTTGCAATACAGATGAAGGCGCTGAATTCGTCATTGTCCTTTAGAGTTCCCGCAGAAGGCAATTCGTTTTACTTATGCCTTCCCTCCAACACTTTCACCACATCCTTCAGTTCCATGTCCTGCTCTGCCAATAGTACGATGAGGTGATACAGCAGGTCGGCTGCTTCTTCCTTAAATTTTTCCTTATCTCCCTTCATGGCTTCGATAACGCATTCCACGGCTTCCTCTCCCACTTT
>SLOR01000300.1 GCA_007132395.1 Bacteroidales bacterium | reverse complement strand
ATGCCTAACTACCTGTCACTTCGAACGAAGTGAGAAGTCTATTTTCAACAAATTTGAATTTATATATTTTACCGGACAGTAGTAATTTTAATTATCATAATCAACTTTACCGATTTCTTTACAGAAGATATTGCATAAAACCCACTAGCTTCGCAGAATAAATCCGGATGTAGTGGTTGAAGCCCAAGCTCCACGAACCACCAATTTTAGAATATACAAGACTATTAACAATAAATTTTACACCCATGAACCGTTCAGAGTACCTTTACAGAAAAACATTACGAAAAGTAATCAATTCTTTCCTGCAAGGCCTGTTGCTTATCGCACCCATTTCCATCACCCTGTTTGTTATTTATAAGCTTTTTCAGTTCGTTGATGGCTTGTTGCCCATTGCCATTCCCGGGCTGGGGCTAATAATTATTTTCACCTCCATCACGCTCATCGGGCTTTTTGGCTCCATTATAATCAAAACCCCGCTGAGCTATCTGTTTAACAGGGTCATGGACCAGGTTCCCATCATCAAAATGCTTTACTCTGCCATCAACGACCTGTTATCGGCCTTCGTGGGGCAGAAGAAAAAATTTACAGAACCCGCCATGGTTATCATGAACCATGAAAGCAATATTCGTAAGCTGGGCTTTATCACCGAACGTGACCTTCATACCATAGGTATCGGAGAAGAATTTGTTGCTGTTTACCTGCCGCACTCCTACAACTTCTCGGGCAACATGTTTATCGTACCGGCCAGAAATGTAATACCCATTGACACCAACTCCGCTGAATTTATGAAGTTTATTGTTTCGGGCGGAGTAACCCGTGTATAATATCCGGGCAAACTTTTCATCCTCAAAATATTGTCAAAAGCTGAAATCTTAATAGCTTTGCCAAAAACAACCCCGATATGCAAAAACCCGTTATATTAGTTACCAATGATGATGGCATCATGGCACCCGGCATCCGCAACCTTATTGCTTTTATGCTGGAAATAGGAGAAGTAGTGGTAGTTGCCCCCGACAAAGGGCAGAGCGGAATGGGCCATGCCGTAACCATCACCCAACCCCTTCGCCTGGAAAAGATGGCAGTGGATGGCGATCATCATGAATACAGTTGCAGCGGTACCCCCGTTGACTGCGTTAAGCTTGCCGTAAATAAAGTGCTGCACCGCAAACCCGACATACTGGTTTCGGGAATTAACCATGGGAGCAATTCATCCATCAATGTAATATATAGCGGCACCATGTCGGCAGCCATTGAAGGTGCTATGGAAGGCATACCCAGCATAGGATTTTCTCTGCTGGATTTCAGGCTGGATGCTGATTTTGTGGCGGCGCGCAAATACATTCAGCAGATTGTGCGTAATGTACTGAAGCATGGCCTTCCTGAAGGCAACTGCCTGAATGTGAACATTCCGGCGGTAAAAGAAAGCGAAATAAAAGGAGTGAAGGTTTGCAGGCAGGCCAAAGCCAACTGGAGGGAAGAATTTGACCACCGCAACGACCCACGTGGCAAGGATTATTACTGGCTGACAGGTAAGTTTCAGCTGCACGAAAATGCGGAAGATACCGATGAGTGGGCTTTGGCACACAACTACATATCACTGGTACCTGTTCAGTTCGACTTTACCGCACATAAACTCATTTCTCCACTAAAAGACTGGAACTTTAATGCTTAAGAAAGACAACTGGTCCCTGGGAATCATCCTGGGACTATTAGTACCGGTAGCAATTTACGGACTGCTTTTGCTTTTCATGAAAAACTGGGGCACGGTAGATGACGTGCTGGGCATCTATATGCTGAAAAACTCCACCATGATGCTCATTGGTATCTTCAGCAACATGTTTGTATTCCGTTACTACATGATAAATCTCAAGTACGACAAAACCGGCCGCGGCATATTGCTGGCTACTTTTATCCTTGCAGGAATATTCTTCTACGAGAACCTGAGATTTTAATCTACTGCACAGTGGCTTCAGCCTCTTCCCTGCAGGAATTTCCGCTTATTTGTCCATCACCCACAAAATAGCTGTGTGCACGACCGCGCATGTTATAGCGCAGCATCATGGATTCGGCATAGGCTCCGCAGGACTTCACGGCCAAAAGGTCTCCTCTCCGGGTAAGGGGTAGGGCAATATTTTTGGCAAACACATCGCTTGATTCGCAAATAGGACCCACCACATCATACAATGCCGGGGCACCCTCTGAGGTGATATTTTCGATTTTATGCACCGCCTGGTACAATGCCGGGCGCATCAGTTCTGTCATACCTGCATCTGCAATAACAAAATCCTTCTGGTTGCCTTCTTTTGTATAAAGCACTTTGGTAATAAGGCTGCCACACTGAGCCACAAGACTGCGCCCCAGCTCAAAATGCACTTTAATATGCGAAGGGATTGCCAGGTTCTTGGCAATATGCGAGAAAAAGTTTTCAAAATCGGGCAGCACATCAGGATTAGAATAATCTACTCCCAGTCCTCCGCCAAGGTTGAGCATTACCGGGTTGTATTCATCAATACGAAATTTCTGCCATATGTGATTTACCTTTCTGCACAATTCCTCAAAGGGTTGCATGGACATAATCTGCGATCCGATATGAAAATGCAATCCTTTAAAGTCAATCCACTGCGATTGGCGGCATAACTCCAGGGCTTCCTGCAGGCGCGACAGCTGTATCCCGAACTTATTTTCTTCCAGACCCGTAGTGATATACTTATGGGTTTGGGCCTGCACGTGCGGATTTACACGCAATGCTACAGCAGCTACCTTTTGGCATTCTTCGGCTATCTGACTGATTATCTGTAACTCTTCAACGGACTCGCAGTTAAAACAAAGAATATCATTTTCGAGCGCATGCTGTATTTCTTCATCCGATTTTCCCACACCTGCGAAAACTACTTTTTGTGCAGGGAATCCCCGGTGCAGGGCTTCGGTTACTTCATTTCCACTAACACAGTCGGCGCCAAAACCATAATTGCTGATGATATCTGTAATTACAGGGTTGTGGTTTGCCTTAAGAGCATAATGAATATGATAGCCATAGTTTCCGGCAGCAGCAAGTGCAGCCTGAAGGGTACGATGCAATACATCAAGATTGTAAAGATAATAGGGGGTTTTTATGCCTGAAGGGGTGTGCATGGCTGCAATTTTTGAAATTGTGAATTGGTTATTAATGCATGCAGGGCAAGCAATGCCGCTGTCTTGTTTTCCTGTGGAAGTACCAGGGTAATATTGTTGGAGCTGGCTCCGAGAGAAATCATATTTACCCGGAAAGGTTCAACTTTTTCAAGCACTCCGGATACATGGGGCATTACATCACCTACCACGCATACGATGCACTGTTCGCGTTCAATGCTTACCCGACCCAGTTTGCTAAGTTCATGCCGGAGTGCTTCAAGGTGCGTGTCGTCTTCTATGGTTACCGATACCGATACTTCGGAGGTTGTTACCACATCTACAGGCAATCGGAAGGAATCGAAAACTTCAAATAGTCTTTTCAGAAATCCATATGCGTTAAACATCCTGCCCGAGGTAATGCGCAGCACGGTAATATTATCTTTGGCTGAAATGGCTTTGATGCCACCGGCAGTCAGTTGCGATCCTATGATGGTGCCTGCAGCTCCTGGTTCAAGCGTGTTTTTCAGTAAAATGGGAATTTCATATTCCCGGGCCGGGCGCACGCAGGAAGGATGCAGGATTTTGGCTCCGAAATAGGCCAGCTCGGCAGCCTCGGCAAAGGATAACTCACGCACGGGTGTGGTATTGGGTACGAAGCGCGGATCGTTGTTGTGTAAGCCGTCAATATCAGTCCATATTTCTATGGCATCGGCCTTAAGGGCTGCACCAAACAATGTTGCGGTATAGTCACTGCCACCTCTTTTCAGGTTGCTGACCCTACCCTGCCCGTCAAGACAAATAAAACCCTGACTTACGTATATACCACTTCCGGAATAAAAATCCAGCGATAGTATTTTTTTCGCGATGTCTTCCACATCAGGCTCATCCTGCCCGTTCAGGTGTAAAACATCCATGGCATTCATTAAAAAAGAATCCGTACCTGATTCCCTCAGGTATTCATTAAAAATATAAGAGGTAACCAGTTCGCCCAGCGCCAGTACTTTTCCGTCATTTTCAGGGTCATAATCGGCCCCAAGCAGTTCATATACCGGAACATACATCGCCTGAACATCCTCTATAACACGGGTAGCTGAAGCCGGCGCTACAAATAACTCGAAGCAATGATGGGCGAAGTTTTCCTCAATGCTTTTCAGCTGCTCAAATGCCCGGGTTTTATCTCCCTGTTTCCAACTGATAATTACCGCTTCCAATGCATTGGTAACACCTGCCATGGCAGAGCAAACCACCACACAGTTTGTATGATTTCTCACAATATCGGCTGCATTTCTCAGCCTCTGGGCATTTCCCAGTGAAGTTCCCCCGAATTTGAGTATTCTCATTTTTAGTTTCTGCTGTCAGTTATCGTAAATGTTATTTTTTATGCAAAGAAAGAGTAAGAATTTTACTTTGTGAAATTTTTAAACGCATTAAACTTTTTTGTAACTTTGCGTTAAATATTTAACGTCATGACCATCGCACAAGCCGTAGATGAGCTTATCTCCAAATCGCCTTTCCTGGAGGAAGCCCTATCAGAAGAGTTAATCAATGTATCCTCACTGGCGCGAAAGCTTCAGCCTGAAATAGAAAAACGCCTGCGCAAACCCGTGCAGCAGGGAGCTGTTGTTATGGCCATTAACCGCAGGCCTTCGGGCATGTCATTCAGGATAACCAAGGAGATACGGGAGTTTATGAGTAAGCTGGGAGATGTAATTGTACGATCGGATTTGCGGGATTACACCTTTGAAAACTCCACCGGCCTTATTGCCTGCAACCGCCACCTGATGGAAGAAATAGGGGGAGAGAAGGAGATTTTCTGTACCATTTCGCAGGGTGTGTTTGAAACCACTTTGGTGGTGAGCAACGCGCTTAACAGTAGAATTGAAGAAATCTACAAAAAAGAAAAGAAACTGGCACAAAAAAAGCACCTCAGTTCCATTACCATAAGGCTACCCGAAAGCAACACCGAAGTGTCGGGCATTTATTACTTCCTTCTTAAAAACCTGGCGTGGTCAGGAATCAATGTTTGCGAAGTAATTTCCACCAGCAATGAAGTAACCTTTGTGGTAGAGGAAAAAGATGTACATAGTGCCTTTTCCATTTTGATGGGGATGAAAAATGCCTGATTGCTGCCATTGGGGCGAAAAAAACAAGAGGTTGTCTTAAACACAATTACATGCCGCCTGGCGGTATGCATCATGCATCTGAAACAACCTCTTACTCTTTACTGTGAAAAAATTCTATTGTACGATATTCATTTCTTCCAGCAGGTACTCCATTCCGGCGTATTTGGCAATTACCCAAAGAACATATTGTGAGTTTACCGAAATATTGCGGCATTGCCCGGGGTCGAACATAATATCGCTCATGGTGCTTTCCCAGCTGCGGTCGAAGTTCAGTCCAATCAGGTTACCCTGCCCGTCCAGCACAGGACTGCCCGAGTTACCACCGGTAGTATGATTGCTGGCAATAAAGTTTACTACCAAATCGCCATCTTTGGCAAAATCGCCATAATCCTTTTTACCAAGCAGGTTCTCCAGTCTTTCCGAAATAGCGTAATCCTGAATTTCTTTTTGCGCATTTTTCTCCAGGATACCCTCCGCGGTAGAAAAAGGAAGAAACTGCACCGCATCGCGCGGATAGGAACCCTCTACCCTGCCATAACTGATGCGAAGTGTGCTGTTGGCATCGGGAAAGAAGTTGGTCTCAGGTTCCATGGCCCGCAAACCTGCCGTGTATAAACGATATAAGCTATCCAGCGAATTCTGCAATTGTTGATGGGGCTGCTGAATTTCATTCTCTATCCAGCGACTCATGCCTGCTGCATGCTTGTATGCCAGGTCGCGTTCAATCTTGCGATGATCTCTCACCCTGTAATTTTCAAGCAAATCCATCACCGATTCCCTGGAGTCAAAAATCGTTTTACGGAAGATATCATGGGCAAATTTCTCCATATCATCTCCGTATTTCTTTTGAGCATCCATGAGCACATCAGGCAAAAACCCATCCTGGGCATACCTGATATAGTACCTGGTCATTTCTTCAAAAATCTTTCTATCGGTATTTAAATGGTAGTCTTTGAAATAATTGTCAGCCACAGATTTCAATCGTTCTATTTCGGCTTGTAATTTTTCCTCTTCTGCCGGATTTTCTTTACTGATTGAAACAAGGCGTGAAAACTGCTCAGCGAAGCGGGTTATCTCCACGCTTCTTCCAGCCTCAGCATAAAGCCTGAGGGCAAAACGATAGGGGTGGTATTGCCGGTGTGTAGTTTCAAAAGCATCCATAAGGCCCTTGTAATGGGATGCAGCAGGCTCATTCTTTGCCCACTGACGGAACTCGTTTTCCTGTGCCAGTTTCACATCTAAAGCGTTCAACCGCTCCAGCCCCCTGTTCTCGCCCTTCCAGCGCTTCCATGCGTTGGATACCCGGGCATGCTTGGTGGCATATTGTATGCGTACATGGTCGCTCTGGGCCATTTCCTGCTCGTAAATCTGAAGAATACGTGTGCGAACATCAATGCCCATGGGATTTTCTTTTTGGGTAATAAATTCCACTGCGTCAGAAGTAAGATACCGGGTTGTTCTTCCGGGGAAGCCGTAAACCATGGTAAAATCATGTATCTCCAGCCCACGGTTGGAAACGGGGAAAAAATGCTCAGGGCGATAGGGGATGTTATCCTGACTATATTCCGCGGGTAGGTTCTCACCATCGGCATATACCCTGAACAAGGCAAAATCGCCTGAATGCCGCGGCCACATCCAGTTATCCACATCACCACCAAATTTTCCTACCGCAGAAGGGGGAGCTCCCACCAGACGCACATCATGATACACATCATAAACAAACAAGTAGTATTCGTTTCCGTAATAAAAAGGATTTACCATGGCATCAAAGCGCCCGTCTTCTTTTGCTTCATTGGCAATCTGTCTTGAAATATCGCGTACGGCACGGGAGCGTTCTTCTTCAGTAAGACCTGGATTAAGTGCCTCCATAACCTGAGCCGTTACATTCTCCATGCGTACCAGCATGGTAATGGTGAGTCCGGGGTTGGGTAGTTCCTCATCGCGCGAGGCAGCCCAGAAACCATCGGTCAGATAATCATTTTCCACACTACTGTGCGATTGTATCTGCCCATAACCACAATGATGATTGGTTAGCAATAAGCCCTCAGGCGATATAAATGCACCTGTACAGCCCCTGCCAAATCGCACAATGGCATCTTTAATACTGGGGCCATCCTCCGCGTACAAATCACCTGCACTGAGCTGCAGACCCATTTGCTGCATTTCCTCAATATTTTTATGAATCAGAGAAGGCAGCCACATACCCTCTACTGCAAAAAGCTGCGAGGCAGAGAGTAACAAAACAAAAATCAGGTTTAAATATCTTTTACGCATGATAAAGGTTTTTACAATAAAAAACCGGCTTGCAACAGGGTACAAACCGGCTATAAATATGTTGACTAAATTAAATCACCGCAATACAGCTGATTTCCACATCCACCCCCATGGGCAGGCCTGCCACCTGAACGGTTTCACGCGCCGGGGGATCTTCTGTGAAATAGGAGCCATACACCTCGTTAACCTGAGGGAAGTTTTTCATGTCCATAATAAAGATGCTGCACTTCACCACGTTGGAAAAATCCATGCCTGCCTCGTCCAAAATGGCTTTCAGGTTTTCCATTACCCGGCGTGTCTGCTCTTGGATATCTCCTTTTACCAGCTCACCGCTTGCGGGGTTCAAAGGGATCTGCCCTGAAACATACAGCGTATTATTGGCCATAACAGACTGGTTATAGGGGCCAATGGGTTTGGGGGCCTTGTCGGTATTGACTATTTTTTTCATTGCCTGGAATATATTAAAAGTTATATGATTGATTCTTCGGCAACAAAAATAAGTTTTTTGGGAGATTTTTAAAGGGAAAGTTGAGAATAAAAGGCAGGTATTTATTCAATAATGTCTGGCAGGATAACTCAACGGCAAAAAAAATGTCGTTTCTATTCCTGGAAATAAATCCTTTTTACTCTTGCTGAAATACTTGTGAGTACTTCGTAAGGAATCGTTTCAAGCAGTCTTGCCATATCAACCACCGAAGGATTTACCCCGAAAATAATTACCTCGTCACCTGGGCTGGCGGGGATACCGGTAACGTCTATTGCACACATATCCATGGAAATATTGCCTACCAGCGGTGCTTTGTGCCCGTTTACGAAAAGGGAGCCTTTCCCGTTGCCCAGCCTTCTGTTTAGGCCATCGGCATAGCCCACAGGAACAATGGCCAAACGGGTGTCGCGCTGCAGCTTCGCAGCCCGGTTATAGCCAACTGTATGGCCCGCAGGCACCTCCTTAATTTGGGAAATAACTGATTTGAAGGTAGCCACAGGTTGCAGCGTACCCGCAATAGCAGGATTGGCATCAACACCGTACATTCCTATTCCCAGCCGCACCATGCCCATCTGGGCTTCAGGCAGGCGGCTGATGGCAGCCGAGTTAGAAATATGTTTTAAGAAACTGTACCCAAGCCCCTGCTCAAGCTTATGGCACATCGTGTGGAATTTCTCCATCTGCTCTTTGCTGAAATCATCAAAAGCATCAAGGTCAGATGCTGCAAAGTGTGAAAAAACGGAACTAACCTTCAGGTGCGAACATTTCTTCAATTCAAGCAACAATACATCCAGTTCATTTTCCAAAAAGCCCAGCCTGTGCATTCCTGTATCAAGCTTTATGTGCACCTGATAAGGCTCCGATGTGTTATTATCCATGTGAAGAGAGGCTTCCTTCTCAAGCTTCTTCAACAACTCAAGGGAGTACACCTCGGGCTCAAGCTTATAGCGAAACAACACATCCATGTTGTGCAGTTCGGGGTTTAGCACCATTATGGGAATGGAAATTCCGGCGTTACGCAACTCTTTGCCTTCGTCGGCAAAGGCTACCGCAAGGTAATCCACCTGGTGATACTGCAACAGTCCTGCAATTTCATAGCTGCCACTGCCATAGGAAAATGCTTTTACCATGGCGGCAAGTTTTACTCCGGGTTTAAGCAGGGATTTATACACATTCAGGTTGTGCACCAGGGCATCAAGATTAATTTCCAGTACAGTTTGATGGTCTTTGTGCTGAAGCCTGTTGCTGATGCTTTCAAAGCCAAAATCGCGCGCACCCTTCACAAGGATTCCCTGTTCGCGAAATTGATTAAAATCCCAATCCTTCAAAAAGCTTTTCGTATCCGGGAAGAAATCAGCTTTCAGCCCTTTAAAAAAATGCTTATTTAACGATAAGGCTTCTCCTATGGCTATAAGCTTTTTTATCCCTTTGGCTTTAACAAGACCGGCAACCTGCCGGTAAAGTTTCTCGTGATCCATTCCTGCCTGGAGGATATCGGACAGTATCAGCACTTTTTCCTTTTGCTTTACTTGTGTATTGAGGAAGTCGAGGGCAATCCCCAGCGAGAGGATATCGGAATTGTATGCATCATTTACCAGGATACAATCATTGATGGCCTGACGCATCTCCAGCCGCATGGCAACAGGTCTTAGCTGCAAAAGTCTTTCGTTAATCCATCCATTAGCAAATCCCCGGCTGTGCAAAAAAGCCAGACAATGTAAAACATTTTCCAAAGATGCCTCATCACTGAATGGAACCCGATGCTCAAAAAATTGCTCTCCCACCTTAAGTTTTACATAAGTGCCTGTGGGAGTGGTATCGCGGCTTACCACTGTCATATCAGCGTCACACTTACTTCCCCAGCGAAATAGTTGGACATGATTATGCGCTGATGCCCACTTGAGGATAGTGTTGTCAAGCGAGTCATTATCGCAATGGTAAATCAGCAATTCTGCCCGGGCAAACAATTTTAGTTTTTCATGGATTTTGGCAGTTATATCAGGAAATCCTTCATTATGAGCAGGTCCGATGTTGCTAAAAATCCCCCACCGGGGGCGGATGACGGGCTCAAGTCTTTCCATTTCTCCCAAGCGGGAAATGCCCGCTTCAAAAACTCCTATTTCGTGAGAGGCATCCATCTCCCAAACCGAGAGAGGCACCCCCGTTTGAGAGTTGTAACTTCTCGGGTTTTTAACAAGAAAAAACTTTTCGGAAAGTAATTGCGAAAGCCACTCCTTTATAATGGTTTTACCGTTGCTGCCAGTAATACCCACTACAGGATACGAAAAGTGATTGCGATGCACAGATACCAGCTTCTGCAATGCCTCAAGGGTATCATTTACCAGCACGAAACAGGCACGCTGCAACCATTCTTTGTTTTGGGGTAATTCTGACACCACAAAGCACTGCACTCCCTTCTCCACCAATGGCCCGATGTAGTTGTGGCCATTGTTTTTCGAAGTCTTCAGTGCAAAAAAGAGGCTGGAAGGCGCAAACACCAGCTTTCTGCTATCGGTAAGCAAAAACCGGATTTCAGAAACTTCAGAAGGATTTCCGTATAAAATCCCGCCAATAGTATCTGCTATGTATTGCGGTGTGTAGCTTACCCCCATGCTTTACTTTGTACCAAAGGGTTTACAATACGGTTTCGTCGGATTGATCAGTAAGAGATTTGATTACGTTTTTATCAGCATCATTATCTTCATCCAGGGCTGATATTTTCAAGGGATTGCTGGTAATTTCATCAAACATGTTCCTATTGCGTACCACGTCAATGGCAAGATAAATGGCTTCGCGGAAGGATTCAGAAGAAGCAATATTTTTTCCTGCTAGTTCGAAAGCTGTGCCATGCGAGGGAGAAGTACGCACATGGGGCAAGCCTGCAGTAAAGTTAACCCCAGACTGGAAGGCCATTGCCTTAAAAGGAATAAGCCCCTGATCATGAAACATGGCAAGAATCCCATCAAACTCCTTGAAATTGGGTGAGCCAAAGAAGCCATCTGCCGGATAGGGACCAAAAGCCAGTATCCCTTGCTCAAAAGCCTTTTGAATGGCAGGAATGATTATAGTTTCTTCTTCAATACCCAGGATACCTTTATCTCCGGCATGAGGGTTAAGCCCCATGATAGCGATACGTGGTCTGCGAATACCGAAGTCACGGCTCAATGACTTATGCATAATGTGGATTTTCTGCAATATCAGTTCTTCGGTTATCATGGAAGGAACATCGCGCAGGGCAACATGGCCGGTGATAACACCAATTCGCATACTGTTGCTCACCATGAGCATAAGAAAATCCTTTGACTGAAACTTCTGTGCAAAATACTCAGTATGCCCGGGGAAGTTAAAATCCTTGCTTTGAATGTTTTGTTTGTTGATGGGCCCGGTTACGAGGGCATCAATCTTACCTTCGGCCAAGTCGAGGGAGGCGGCTTCAAGGGCCATAAAAGCTGCTTTGCCTGCAATATCGGTGCTTTGCCCGAGGTCAACCTTAATCTCCTGGGTTATTACATTAACGAGATTAATTTTATCATCCTCAGCCTGTTCTGCACCGCGGATTACATTAAAATTAATCTCAGCCAGGTTTAATGCCTTTCGGTGGTAGGAAGCCACCTTGGAACTGCCATACAATACCGGGGTAAAATATTCAAAAATGCGGGAGTCCTGCAGACTTTTCAGTATTACCTCATAGCTTACGCTGTTCACATCTCCATGAGTAATACCTATACGCAGGGGTTTTATTTTTTCGTACTGGATTTCCTGTTCGTTTTCCATTGCAATGAAAATATTTGTGTTATGCTGACAAAGTTACAATAATATATAATTACAGATACTTGTATCCCTAAGAATAAAGAAACAGAGAAGCATTCATGCCAAAACAACCGTCTCATCTGCACTAAAATACTCCGGTAGGCTTGCTTAGGATACCTGCTCCCGCAGGAATTCATACAATAACCTTACTCCTACCCCGGTGGCACCGGCACCACGATAGGAATCTCTGCTTTCGGCAAAGGCAACACCGGCGATATCGAGGTGAATCCAGGGATAACTGACAAAATGAGCCAGAAACTTCCCTGCAGTGATAGCGCCTCCTCCTTTTCCTTTTCCAATATTTCTCAAATCAGCAATATCAGAAATCATTTCTTCTCCATACTCTTCCCAGAATGGCATTTCTGCAATTCTTTCATACACCTTAAATCCGGTTTGCATGAGTTTTCCGAAAGCAGTTTCAGCATCCTGATGCATGCCTGCCATGGCATATTTACCAAATGCCATTTGTGCCGAGCCTGTAAGGGTAGCAACATCGATAACGAGCGCAGGGTCAGCTTCACCGGCATACAAAAGAGCATCGGCCAGAATCAGTCTTCCCTCGGCATCCGTATTAATCACCTCAATGGTTTTCCCGTTCTTCATGCGGATAATATCTCCGGGAAGCATTGCCTGCTCGCCGGGTCGGTTGTCAGTTGCCGGCACAAGCGCGATAACATGCAAAGGAATTTTGTTCATCGCCAGGGCATAGATGGCACCAAACACAGCAGCCCCTCCGGCCATATCGCTTTTCATGGTTTCAAGGCCGGGCGTGGGTTTCAGGTTGATACCTCCTGTATCAAACACCAAACCCTTCCCCACCAGAATAATGGGCTTTTCGTTTTGCGCATTCAAGGGTTTCCATTCAAGTCGGGTGAAGGTGGGCTCTCCTTTACTACCTCTGTTAACTGCCAGCAAGGCCTCCATCTTTAAATCTTCAATTTCCTTCTTGTTATATACCTTCACCTCCATCCCTGCTCTCAGGGCAAGTTTTTCCATTTGTGCAGCAAAAGCCGATGCGTGCATTACATTGCCCGGCTCATTCACCAAATCGCGGGCTGCAAAGGTTGCATTCATCAGATTTTGCAAGGCAATTGCCTCAACTTTATCAATTACTCCGGAGGCAATTTTCACCCTTTCAATTCCTTTCTTCTGAGAATCCGTATTCTTGTGCTTTTGAAACTGATAAGTACCCAACCCCATTCCTTCTGCCATTGCCAGCACCAACTCCTTCTTAACCTGTACCGGCATTATTACCAATGAGCTTTTTTGCTCCTTCACCAAAGCATTGGCGATTTCATCACCTGCCTTTCTCATCCGCTCCAGCTCTTTGGGACTAACCTCATGGTTGCAAAATTGCACATGCACCATTTGCTGCAAACGGTTAAAAAAGAAATACTCTTTCTTCTCTTTTACATAGTGCTCTTTAATGTATTCCTGCTCCTGAGGTGTAAGTGGACTTTGTGGCAACATTGCAGTACCCGGTAAAAGCAACACAAAATGCTCATCGGATTTGATTCTATCAGTAATCTGGATTTGCATAATAACTTGAATTTCGATTGTTCTTTAACGTATTAAATACAAAGGTAATTGGCACATATAAAAATCGGCAATATTTAGTGATATTTATTTTGCAGCGAACGCATAATTGAACGCTGTAAACTACAAAGAACAAAAACCTGATTATCTGATTCTTACAAACCCTTCTATATATAAAAACAACCTGAGCCCACAAGAAATCAAAAAAACAGAAAACTTTTTTTGCCAATTTGCGAAACTCCTTTATCTTTGCATCGCTTTAAAAGACAACTAAAGCAGAAGCTCATCAAAATATTGGTCCGGTAGTTCAGTTGGTTAGAATACATGCCTGTCACGCATGGGGTCGCGGGTTCGAGTCCCGTCCGGACCGCTTTGATTTTCAAAGCGGTAATTGTTTCAAATAACAATTATGCTTACGCTCCTTAAAATCTCATTAAAATATTGGTCCGGTAGTTCAGTTGGTTAGAATACGTGCCTGTCACGCACGGGGTCGCGGGTTCGAGT
>SLOR01000287.1 GCA_007132395.1 Bacteroidales bacterium | reverse complement strand
GAAAGGCCGGTGATGGCACGTCCTTCTGCGGAGGCAATGGTCCGGTAGTGCTGGTCAATGTAATTTACCACCTCTGTACTGATATGGGTTTCAAACTGGCTGCGGGGATTGCGGGGGCTATCCGCGTAAAAGCCAAAAGGGTCGCCATCGGGCATGACGAAAATAAGCTGATGGCGGTCGGCCAGCTGCTGTAGCAGGTTTTTGTTGCCGGGAAAAAGGTTCAGCCAGTTGCTGTAATTGCCGGTGGCGCCGTGCAACAGATAAACTACGGGGTAATGTGTATCGCTTTCATGGTAACTCCGCGGAAGCACCACGGCGGCAGGGAGGATTCTGTCCATGGCAGGGCTGTAAATGCTTAAAGTGTCGGCGGCAAGCCGGGTGTAAGTGCCAAGGGCAAGCAGGATGGCCAGGGTTGCTGATAGTAATCTTATTTTCATGTTTTTGGGTGGTTAGTAATTTAATAAGTAATATTTTTTTGTGAGTTTGAAATGGGGTTAAAACCCTGATGTTTTGCTGCCAGTTGCTACCCGTCAGCTGAAGCAGACGGTAATGGATAACAGTGGATAAATTAAGTTAGCTATTTTGCCATTCCCGTAATCGGAAAATACTGTTATGACTTTCTGTAGTGCAATATACAAAAGGACTTTGAATTTTGTAAGGGCAGAATACGACGATTGTGGAGGTGCAGGTTGAGCTGCAGGCAAACCGCATGAATTTTACTTTCTTCCGTCACCTGGGCTATGGATGACAGGCTTTCGAGGGATTTGTAGCGTGTTTTGCTGACAAAGTTATCCTGCGTGCTTTGTTGCAGAATCATTATCAGGGTACCACCCGGCGCAAGGGTGGGCACGATGTTTTGCAGGGTGATTTCAGGATTCACATACTCCAGCAATAAGCCGCAGAACATCAGGTTGGTGCCGGAGAAATCCGGCTTTTGTTTTTCCACATCCATACAGCGGGTTTGCAGGTCCGGGAGGGAAGGCGCAAACCGTTGGTTTGTTAGGGTCAGAAATTCAGGGTTGATATCTACGGCATAAATCCCGGAGGTCACCACCGGGTTGACATGCTCCAGCCCGTTGCCGGTGGCACAGCCCAACAGGGCAAAGCTTCGGGGTTGGTACTCCTGCAGGCTCTCTCTTGTGATTTCGCTTAATGCCTGCAGCTGACCCACCTCCTGCATATGATTTTCATAATCCTGCCAGGGGATTTGCAGCCAGGGGTTGGGGGTAGTTTTTTTGTTCGCTTCCATGCAGCTGGTGGTTTTTATTTGCGAAGATAAGATGTGTATAGGTATAATGGGCATTTTTTCTTGTGCTTGATTTCTTTTAAAAACAAATATTTTAATAAATGTCATTCTTGGGGCGGTGAATGGAAGTGTTGCGTAATTGGGTATTGATCGATATATCAACCCTACGGGGTGAGTAATGGCAAGCTAATGGATTTGAGTTCTATCGCTATGCCACCCCTACGGGGTGAATATGGATAATCTTGGAGTTTTGTTTTTATCGTTATGCTACCCTTTCGGGGTGTAGGCGGGAGAGCAATAGGAGATATTTTGCCCCGGCGCCAGCAGATAGCCAAACAACAGCCCCCGGCGGGGCATATAGCGATAGAACAGCGTTGCAATATCCCACAACCAGCACCCCGTAGCGGGTGCCATATATTTAATTTCCCCCCAAAAAACTTCACTAACTCATATCCCCAAAATAATCCGAATAGGGAGCACAATCGTTTTTGAAAAACTCCGAAGGAGTTAGGCCCGAAAGCTTTTGAAATTCATTAATCATATGTGCCTGATCGTAATAGCCGGCATGGTAGCTGAGCTGGGTGAGGTTTTGCTTGTATCCGCCTACTCCCAGGTGCAGTGCATGTTGAAAGCGGACCACGCGCAAAAACTGCCCCGGACTGATTCCCGCTTTAGCAGCAAAGACTCTTTCAAACTGCTTGCGGCTGTAGCAGGCTTCTTTGGCCAGCTGGTCAACGGTAATATGTCCTGTGCTTTTGTTTACCCTTTCAATACTTGCCATAATTCTTTTGCCCGGGTAATCGTTGGTGTTTTTCCTGAGAAGGCGAATCAGGAAGTCTTCCGCAATTTTTACCCTTTCAACAAAAGTGGATGCTTCAAAGAGTTGATCTTCCATTTTTCTTACCACTTCGGTAGCTAGAATTTGTTGCAGGGGCACATGCAGAGAGAATAATTCCTTTGCAGGTAAGGGGAAAAAAGCTGCAAGCCCTGATGGACGAAAAGTAACAGAAAACAATGTCGTTTGCCCGGTAAGCGACAAATTATAGTAGTTTTTGTGCTGGCCGGTGAGGGTAGAAGGGGATTCGAAAGTTTTTCCGGTTTTGCTGATGCAGGGCCGGTTGTGCAGATAAAAAGACAAGTCGGGCAGACCCGTGGGGATGATTCGGTGGTGGTACACCTTTCCCTGAGGCAAACAATTCTCCATGGCCCAGTAATTTTTTACATACGGGGCCAATAGGGGTGAGGGTTGGGCGGAGAAATATTGCATATTACAAATTTACTGATATTTGAGGAATACAGTACGCTTTGACAAGGTGCCAAGAAAGGACGCTTCGACAGGCGGTGTAATGAGCTTGTCGAATTGCTCAGCGTCCGGTAATCCTATGGAGCCTGAGCCTGTCGAAGGCGGTGTACTGTAAAAGCACTTGTGGCTTCGACAAGCTCAGTTTCCTTTGTTTAATTGTCCGAATACAATCCCACCTTATTTCCTTCGCTGTCGAGGAAGGTGCAGAACCAGCCCCGTCCTTCGGCCTCGATTTTGGTTTTGGGCTGCAGAATTTTGCCTCCAGCTGCCACGATGCGGCTGATAGTTTCTTCTATGGTGTCGCTAACCTGGAAGCTTACCAATGCTCCGTTTTCAGAAGGTTTGAACCCAGGTGCAAAAGAAATGGCCCCTTCACCACCGGGGAAACAGGCCATCTTTTCTTCTCCCCAGTCCATCGGGTCCAGTTCAATTTTAAGAATGTTGCTGTAAAAGTTTACGGCTCTGGTAAAATCAGCTGCGGGGATTTCTACCCATGAAATCAATTTTGTCATTGCTGTTTAAATTTTAAAGGTTAAAACTACAGCGCAAAATTACCCCGCACCCCAAGGGTAAAATTGGAAATTTGCGACATTCTGCATCCGTCAGCTTTTTTTAGATACGCTTCGTGGTTTGCCTGTTGCATGCCAATGATTTCCTGCATGATGGAGGCAAAAGTTTCGGGTTTGCCCAAAAAGGGAGTGTGGCCGGCATCTCGTATTATAAAGTGCTGGTGCAGTAGGGGTGCATTGGGTTGTTGCAGCATTTGTTCTACCAGTGCTGCCGGGGTGTTGAAATCGTTTTCTCCCGTAATAAAGTAACAGGGGATTTCTATGCCAGGAGCCCACTCCAGGATGTCCCATCCCTGCGATACATGCCACATAGGGCCGCTGCCCCTTCGGGCTCCGAGCAGCCACCGGCGCAGGTCGGCCAGGTTATAGGCTTCAGAAAGCAAGGCCGCTTTTACCATCTCGCTCGTTTTCACATCCTGGTTCATCTGGTACCGATTCATCATTCCTGCAAATGCTACATAGTCGGAATGCTTTAAAAAGGGAGGCCCCTGCAGGGATTTTAGTTTTTGCAGGTCTTTTTTCTTGCCGCGTTCTTTTATCCTTCGCTTCAGCTCGCTATGGGCGTACTGATGGGCTTTGTGGTGATGCACTACCTGCCCCACTCCAATGTAGGCATGATAATCCTCCGGGTGACGTTGTGCAGCTACCATCCCCAGTTGTGTGCCCCATGAGTGCCCCAGCAAGCAAATTTTTTCCCTCTTAAATTTCTTTTTCAGATGTTGTGTCATCTGGTGCACATCATCGATATATTGCTCTACGCTCATGGTGCTTTCATCAAAATTGCGCGGGTTGGATTTGCCTGCTCCGCGCTGATCCCAGTGCACCACGATAAAAATTTCCTCCAGCTGGTGGTTGAAGTGCCGGGCTACGGGCATCTGCGCTGCACCCGGGCCGCCATGCAACCAGAGCAATACAGGGAGTTTGCTGCCTGCACCCTGCGCCATTACCCATTGTTGCATTCCCCCGATTTCTATCTGTTCAATAAGGCTTACCGGGCGGCAGGGGAAATCTGGTGCAGTTGTTTTTATGGCTGTGTAAACAGCTACTGGCAATATTAGCGTTATTGCAATTAAAATGCGGATTAGCATTGGGTTTGGGAAATGATTTTTGTGTTATTCAAATTCATGCAGGTATAGGGGGAGTACTCGGAGAGTATGCGGTGTGGGTATAGCGGGATGCATATTCGCTGGTATAGCTGATTTCCGCTACAGCCATCAGGTGCCAGAGATAATTGGGGGCAAAGGTTGTGGTAATGACAACAGGTTTCTCAATGCCGTGATTGGGCTTTGCCGTGTATGCCTGGCTGACTTGCAGTAGCATGGCTATGAGTGCCATTGATAAAAGTTGTGTTTTCATTGTTGAAAAGTTTTGGGAAGCCGGATGTTTCGGCTGTGTTGTCAATACAAATATCCACAGAAAATTATTCTGCCCTCAAAAAGTCAGAAGGATTTCTGCCGGATACCCTGATGGCGTGCCAGGAAACGGTGGCCATGGCAATAAACAGGGTAAGTAAAACCGCCAGGAAAAATGGTGCAACCCCCATATGTATGCGATAGGGAAAGCCATCCAGCCAGCTGCTCATAAAGTACCAACCCAAAGGAATGGCGATGAGGGAGGCTATGGCAATAAGCATGACAAATTCTTTTTGCAATAGCATATGGATGCGCAGCAGGGGAGAACCCAGCACTTTGCGAAGGGCAATCTCCTTGCTGCGTTTCTCTATCAAAAAGGAAGAAAGACCAAACAAACCCAGGCATGCGATAAAAATGGCAAACAAAGAAAAGAAGGTAAGGATGGTACCGGTTTGTTCTTCTTTGGAATACTGGGCCATTAAGGTGTCGTCCAGATAGTGCCAGTTCAGAGGTTCGTCGGGGTAAAACTGCAGCCAGGTATTGCTGATGTGTTCCAGGGTTTGAGCCTGGTTGTGAGGGTGCAGTTTGATGCTTACCATCTGGCATACTTCTTCACGCCACACGAAAGCCATAGGTGCAATGGCGCTGTGCAGTGAGTTAAAGTGAAAATCGTTGACAATTCCGATAATGGTAATATGCCCGTTTCCCCAGGGGATGCGCTGGTCGATAATGTCATCATGGGGCAGGTCGAGTCCCATCAGTTGCAACCATTGGCGGTTTACCACCATGTTGTAGTGCTGGTCGGTGGTAAGGGCTCTGTCGGGCCATCGGCCGGCCAGCAACTTTGCCCCCAGCATGGAGAAGAATTCGGGGGTTGCCGGCCAGTAGTAAAACTGTCGAATCTGCCCGTCCAGGTAAACGCTTTCCTGCCAGCCCACACTGCCGGGCATTGAATTGGTCAGGGCTACTTCCTGTATGCCGGGTGAGGTTTGCAGGGTATTTCTGAATTCTTCCCAGCGTTGCAGCACGGGTTGGTTGGCCCTGAAAAACACGATGTTCTCAGGCTTGAAGTTCAGGTCTTTATTCTGCATGTATCGTATTTGCTGAAATACGATAAGGGTGCCGGCAATCAGGGTGATGGCAGTGGCAAACTGAAACGCCATAAGCCCTTTTCTGAAAAATGCAGCACTCCTGCCTTTGGTTAGCTCTCCTTTGAGTACTCTTGCCGGCTCAAACCCGCTCAGGTAAAAGGCGGGATACATTCCGTTGATGCTTCCCACGATGAGGGCCACCACGATAAATGCCAGCAGGTGCCAGGCCAATGACCATTCCCGCAGGTTGATGTTTACCCCAGCAAGGTTATTAAAGGAAGGTAGAAATATTTCCACCAGGGCCACAGCCAGAAGCATGCCTGTTGCAGTAATGATGATGGATTCCATCAGAAACTGCACCATCAGGCTGTTGCGGGTGCCGCCCAGCAGCTTACGGATGCCCATTTCCCTGGCCCGCGATGTAGAGTGAGCCGTGGAAAGATTGATGAAGTTTACCACAGCAATAAAAAGCACAAAAGCGGCAATCACCATAAAGGCGATGCTCAGTGACTTGTTGCCATGTACTACCCTTCCTTCTACCATACTTTCTGTTGTATAGTATATGTCGCTTACAGGTCTGAGTCGCGTTTCTCTGTCAAACTCAATGCCTGCGGATTCGTAAATGTAGTTGTTGGTGCTTTCCTCCACCTGTTGGCGCACCTGGTCGGGGTCTGCCTCGGGATGAAGTTTTACATAGGTGTTATGATTCCAGTTGCCGGGGCGTTCGAAATAGTCGGTGCCGTAATATTGCCCGAAGATAAAAAAGGAAACCAGTGCATCCACTCTCACATGAAAATGGCTGATGTCTTCAATCACAGCCGAAACTACCAGGTTGTATTCGTCCCTGAGGCTGAGCACTTCTCCAATGGGATTCTCAGTATTAAACAATCTGAGGGCCTCACTGCGAGTGAGTACGATTTTGCCTATATCGTCAAGTGCGGTGGCAGCATCGCCATGTATAAAGGTTAAATCAAAAAAGTCAAAAACTTCAGGGTCGGCAGCCACCAGATTTCTAATGCGTACTATTTCACCTTCTTTACGTAAGGGGGTGTTGTGAAACACACTGGTGTTGAGTCGAAGGGTTTGTTCAATAGCAGCGCTGGATTCTTCAATTACCCGTTTGAAGGCCGGGCCGGTAATGCCCCACTCACCATATTCCACGCGGTAAATTCGATCATGGTCGGCATACCAGCGGTCAAAGCGGTGCTGATCATGCAGGTATAACGCGATAAAAATAACCAGTGCCAGACCCACCCCCAAGCCCACTATGTTGAGGATACTGTAGAAACGTTGGTTGAGAATGCTTCGGAGACCTATGAGGAAGTAGTTTTTTAGCATTGTGGTGAATTAGAATTTATGCAAAATTGCTTCAAAAATAGTGATTGTATTGGCTGCCATGCGTATTTTTTTCGCTCATCCCGCCCGCAAAAAGTCAGAAGGATTCCTGCCGGATACTCTTATGGCGTGCCAGGAAACGGTTGCTATGGCAATGAATAGGGTAAGTAATACCGCAAGGACGAAAGGCACTATCCCCATCTGTATGCGGTAGGGGAATCCTTCCAGCCAGTTATTCATAAAGTACCACCCTGTAGGAATGGCAATGAGAGATGCTATGGCAATGAGCAAAACAAATTCTTTTTGCAAAAGAATATGGAGGCGCATGAGCGGAGATCCCAGAACTTTCCTCAAAGCAATTTCTTTGCTGCGCTTTTCCATCAGAAAAGAAGATAGTCCGAATAAACCCAAACAGGCAATAAGAATGGCAAACAAGGAAAAGAAAGTGAGAATGGTACCGGTACGTTCCTCAGTATCATACAAGGCTTTTAAGGAATCATCTAAAAAAGACCAGGATAGTGGCTCAGCGGGGTAAAAATAGGTCCAGGTATCACTTATATGTTGCAAGGCCTCTTTCCTGTGAGTGCCTTCAATTCTTACGCTTACCATTTTGCAACGATCGTCCCACCATATAAAAGCCATTGGAGCAACAGTTTGATGCAGTGAGTTGAAATGGAAATCCTCTACGATGCCAATAATGTTAAGTCTTCCATATCCGGTTTGAAGGCTTTGTCCGATAGTTTCCTCCGGACTTTGGTTGAAACCCATAAGGCTGAGCCATTGTTGGTTAACCACAATGTTTTCTTTTTCGTCGGTGGGAAGACTTCTGTCGGGCCATCTGCCGGCCAGCAGTTCCAGTTCCAGTATTTGGAAAAACTCGGGCGATGCGGGCCAATAGTAGAATTGCCTTGATTCTCCGTCTATTAATACTCCTTCCTGCCATTTTACACTGCCGGGTAAAGCATTGGTCAGCCCAACCTGCTTAATATGCCGGGAACTGCTTAGGGTGTTTTTGAATTCATCCCACCTTTGTAGTATGGGGTCATTGGCTCTGAAGTATACGATGTTTTCTCTGTTGAAACTCGTTTCCATATTTTTCATATGGTTGATTTGTTGAAACACAATCAGCGTTCCTGCAATAAGGCCAATGCCGATAGCAAACTGAAAAACCATCAGGCCTTTTCTGAACAAAGCAGCACCTTTCCCTTTTACAAGTTCACCTTTAAGAACTTTTGCCGGTTGAAATCCACTCATGTAAAAGGCCGGATACAGACCGTTGACAAAACCAACTGCCAGTGTAATTAAAACAAACATGGCGGTTAATCTCATCCACGACCATTGTTTTAAGCTTATACTAACCTCTGCCAATACATTGAATTGGGGAAGAAATATTTCTACCAATGCCAATGCTAAAAACATTCCCATTGCTGTAATGATGATAGATTCCAGCAAGAATTGAATCATCAGGCTTTTACGGGTTCCTCCAAGTAATTTCCTTATTCCCATCTCTCTTGCCCGTGAAGAAGAGTGAGCTGTAGATAGGTTGATAAAATTTACGATGGCGATAAAAAACACAAAGCCTGCAATAATCATAAAAGCCAGAGAAAGCGTTCTGTCTCCATGTAAAACGCGGGTTTCGTGTGCCACATCATTGGTGTAATAAATGTCTTTAACAGGTCGGAGTCTGACTTCTGTCTCATAATGTATTCCTGCAGTTTCGTAAATAAACTCCAGCGATTTTTTTTTTACCTGAGCCGTAACCTGTTTTTTGTCCGCTTCCGGGTGAAGTTTTATGTAGGTTAAGTGGTTCCAATTGCCGGGGCGCTCAAAATAGTTTTCGCCAAAAAACCTTCCGAAAAGCATAAAGGAAACCAATGCGTCAACTTCTATGTGGAAGTGGGTAATGTCTTCTATTACTGCAGAAACTACCAGATTATAGGAGTCATCAGGCCTGAGTACCTCTCCGATGGGGTTTTCCATTCCAAACAACCGGAGTGCTTCACTGCGCGTGAGCACAATATTTCCCACATCGGCCAATGGGGCTTCGCTATCCCCGTGAAGGATGGTCAGGTCGAAAAACTCAAAAACTTCAGGGTCAGCAGCCACAAGGTTATTAATGCGAACCATTTCTTCCCCGCTGCGCAAGGATGTGTTTTGCAGTTGATTATTGTTGAGCCTGACTACTTGCTCTATCCCTGCACTGGATTCTTCGGCAATGCGTTTAAATACCGGACCAGTAATACCCCAATCGCCAAATTCAAGCCGGTAAATCCGCTCATGGTCGGCATACCAGCGGTCGAAACTGTGTTGGTGGTGCAGGTAAAGACCGATAAAAATTACCAGCGCCAGTCCCATGCCCAGGCCCAGGATATTAAGGATGCTGTAAAAACGTTGATTGAGAATGCTTCGGAGACCAATGAGGATGTAGTTTTTTAGCATTTTAGTGGTTTAGGGGGTGTGTAAATTACTTCAAAAGTAGTGATATGTATTTGCAAAGTAAACTATCTTGCATTTTGTTGCTCCAATATCAGGCCATGTTTGGTAAGATTCATGTTATCAATTATATATGTGTAGTGAGATAGGTTGAGATTGTGTGATTGTGTCCGTTTTCGTGCAGGTGGTGTTGGGGAATGGACAGGGTTCTGTCACCACTTCCCTGGAGGAAATCTCCTGTCTGTGCAGGCCAATATTTTTAAACGTTTAATGCTTTTGGGATTGTAAGCCACTTGCTTAAAGGCCCAACGCCCCTATCGGGGGCAAATACCGATAGCTTTGGCAATGATGCAGAGAGAACATGCACCCCGGAGGGGTGCAATAGAAAATGCGTAGTGAAAATAATTGTTATTCCACCCCGCCGGGGTGGTTGTCGCATGGGTTGTGCTTTTTTGCTATCGATATATCACCCCTCCGGGGCGGTTGGCGAAATACTATCCATTTCTTTTGGTTGCAGTTTGCTGGGTTTGGCTTTCATTTATTGCTGTCTTCTGAAGCTGATGGGATAAAATACCGAAGAGATTGCTAAGCTATCAGGAGGCATACTATTGCTAAGAAGATTTTTGCATTGTACTTTTAGAGTGCTGTTAAAGAGCAATGGTCAGCCCGATCCCACTGGGTGTAAACCCCAATTGTGTATTTTGCCAAAAGCCTTGCCGGTGCCGGTATTGTATGCCGAATTTGGCCAGGTCGAAGAGGAAAAGAAAAGCCCCCTGCATAATTACCGACTGCCCGTACCCTTTGAGCATATCGGCGTATTCTTCATTGCGGGAAGATGCCTGTAGCATCCAGGCGCCCCCTGCCATGTAGAGTATATCGAGGCCGGCATTGATGAGGAAAATGTTTTCGGTGCGGATGTGTTTACGCAGCAGCTCATGGTCAGACAGTCCTGAGATATCCTCACGACCCATGTTCAGCAAAGCCCAGGTGGCAATACCGGCATTCACCAGGTTCCAGGCAGCATTCATCTGGTGAAAGTAGCGGGTGTCGCCTTCGTAACGCATCCACCCGTAAGTGCCCACAGCCATATTAGCCGCGGCCCAGCCTCCCAAAAAGTACAGGCCCGACCGGTTGATTTGCTGGCTGCGGGTGTAAAAGTCATTATGAGTCTGCGATGAACTTTGAATGCTTAGCACCAGAATTAGCGCGAGGATGCCTGCCGTTTTGCCCATAATAGTAAGGTTTAGGTTACGATTGGTAAAACGGGGAGGGGGCGGAATTGTTTATAGTTAATGAAACAGGAAAGGAACTTCAAGCTTACGCAGCAACCGGAAGCTTGCGTGATAATATCAACTATACCGGAAGTTGGAAATTGCTGCGCAAGATTCCAATTCCTGCCGACAGTAAATTCTAACCCGAAAGAATAGCCATAAACTTAGAAGAATTTCGAACCTTCCGGCAATGGATCACTTACAATACTTGTTTCCTATATACGATTTTTTTGCCAGGCACATCATAAATCTCCATTACAAAACCTTCTTCGCTGAGGTTCTGCTCCCGGGTGTATTGGTTTATGGCCGGATATACCCGCATAATGCCCATAAAGATGGAGAACTGGTTTTTGTAGGGGAATTCTGTCACCAGAAATTTTTGTTTTTCCAGGGTTTTTATGTTGTATTTACCGCTGAGGAGCTCCAGCAATTCCGGTGTAGGATTTTCCAGGATGTTGCCTACCTCTGAGCGGAGTTTTTCTTTTTCCACCTTTTGCGGATTGTCGTAATAAATACCAAAACCCCGGAAGCATTCCACCTTTTCTTCGTTCAGCAGTGCATAATACATCTTATCGATGACTTTTCCCACATTTTTATACTCCCCGGTATGGGGTTCGTAAGCCAGCACTTCTCCTCCGGCTTCCTGCAAAGTGAACTGGATTTTTCTGAATCCACCCAGCCAGGCATAAAGTATAAGCAAAATGCCGGCAATGGCAATGATGATGATAATAGCTGTTTTCATTTCCCTTCGTAAGTTAACGATGACATTAATTTGATCTTTTCTCAAAGGTCTCCTCTTTCCTGATTTTCAGGCGTCGTCTGATCAGGTAAATAATGCCAATGATGGCTGCAATAGTGCCAACAGCATACAGGCCAAGTATAAAATATGCGATATACATCTTATGCTAGTTTTACTGCAGTGCCATAAGCCATAATTTCAGCTGCTCCTCTTGTTACCATTGCTGTGGTAATGAATACCCCTACTACTGCATCGGCATTTAGTTTTCGGGCATCTGCAATTAGCCGTTCCAATGCCTGTTCACGGGCTTGTGCCTGCAATTGGGTGTATTCTTCTATCTCGCCTCCTACAATGTTTTTCAATGCGCCAACAATATCGCGACCTACATGGCGGGCTCTTACTGTGCTACCCCGGGCTATACCCAGTATTTCTGTTATTTCCCTGTTGGGAACCGTGTGTATGGTTGAAAGAATCATAATTTGAGTTTTTATTAATGATAGTACCAGGATAATAAGACGCAAACAAAGTATAAATCGTAACATGAAATGGATAATATTTTCCTCATATGCAGACTACTTTGTTCTTCTTTGAAATACATTCAGGTGCTAAAATATTCCTGTTACTGCCCTTTTATAGCCTCTATGGGATTGCGCCGGGCAGCCAGAAAGGTTTGCCACCATACGGTGAGCAATACAATCAGCACAGAAAGTACGGCCGCCAGCAACAGATAGGCAACAGACATACTGATACGGTAAGGAAATGCTTCCAGCCATCGGTTCATCAGGTGCCAGGCAAGGGGTGCTGCAATGATATTGGCCAGTAATACCCATTTAATGATATCTGTAAACAGAACACGGATAATTTGCATCGTGCGGGCACCCAGGATTTTACGAATGCCTATTTCTTTGGTACGGGCCATAATTACATAGGAGCTAAGCCCCAGGATACCCAGCATAGCGATGATGATGGCCAGCATTGAGGCATAGTTGAGAATGGTATTGTTGTTTTCTTCCTGCTTGTACATATTCCGGAAATGGTTTTCCAGGTACCATTCCCTGAATACATAATTGGGGTCAAATGCCGCAAGCGTATTGCGGATATGGTCAAGAGCTTCCTCTTCACGTCCATAACTTAGCTTTACGGGCATATGATAGAAGCTTTGTGCGTAAGCGGTAATCACCAGGGGTTCGATCTCGTTTTTAAGAGAGGATGTGTGAAAATCTTCTGCCACACCAATGATACGTCCTTTTCTCCGCCACATCACAATCTCCTCTCCCACGGGTTGATGAAGCCCCAGGGCTTTTACAGCTGTTTCGTTGAGGATGAAATTTTCAAGATCACTTTGTTCGTCAAAGTCAAACCAGCGCCCTTGTTTCAGGCGAATGCCAAATGTGGTCTGAAAGTCTTTCCGCACCCGGTATTCCTGGGCTGATACACTCATGGTTTCAGGATCTTCGGGTTTCCTGAGCGACATACCACTGCCGCTGGCTCCGGGAAAAGCCTGCGATGCACTCACCCCCTCAATGGCAGTGCTGGAAAGCAGTTCGGCTTTGATGGACTCGAAACCTCCAATCATTCGGTCAGTTAAACCGCTGATAACAATCACATTGCCCGATGAAAAGCCCAAATCTGCATTTTTCATAAAATAGGTTTGGCGGTTGAATACCATCACCGAAACAATCAATACCGCCGATATGGTGAACTGAATGATTACCAGTATGATGCGTAGCAACGGAGTTTTGTTCCCTCCACGAGCTTTCCCTCTAAGGATTTCAACGGGCTGGAAGCGGGAAAATACTAGGGCCGGATATGCCCCGGCCAGGATGCCGATGAGTGGAGCAAATACAATATAGGATAACAGCTGGGGCAGATCCATCATGCCAAAAAGACTGAGTTCTCTGTTGAGCAAGGCAGCAAATGGGTGCATTAGCATTTCTGCCAGCATCAGGGCAATCAGTAAGGAAATGAAGCAAACCAGCACCGCCTCACCCATAAACTGACGAATGATTTGGCCTCTGCCTGCTCCGGAAACCTTACGAATGGCAGCCTCCACGGCTCGTTTTTCGGAACGGGCGGTTACCAGGTTGATGAAATTGATTACCGAGATAAAAAGAATAAAAAGTGCCACTGCCGCAAAAACGTAAATCAGTGTTTTATTGCCTCTCTGACCCAAATCATAACCATAGCCGGGCCCAAAATGAATATCGTGCAAAGGTTGAAAAACATGGCTGAGTGCATCACGGTATTCTTCGCCAAATATATCGGCAACATGATCCTGCAGGGCGGCTCGTATAGCCTGCTCCCGGTCCTGCGACAAGGGCTGGAAGGTCTGGAAATACAGAAAAACGTCATTGCTGAAGGAACGGGCATATAAAGGATCGTAGGCTTCGTAGCCCTGCAGGGCAGAAAACTGTAAATGCGTTTGCGAAGGGATATCCTCAAGAATAGCCCCAACGCGCAGGGTTACATAGCGTGAGTTGAGCCTTCTCTGCAGGGTGTCAAGGTAATACTGCTCTACCTCAAGGGTTTTGT
>SLOR01000013.1 GCA_007132395.1 Bacteroidales bacterium | reverse complement strand
GCCTCAGCAAAAAGTCGGGGCAGGAATAGGCATATTCGGTGAGTTTTGTTATCTCTTTGTTTTCAGACCGGGCTTCGATGGGCAATTCCATAAAGTTGGCATCCATTCCTTCGAAGTGCAGGAGGCGCCCCGACAGCACATCGCCCTTGTCTATGATAATCTTGATGGCTTCCAGGGCCTGCAGGTTGCCGATAATGCCGGGCACCATGCCCATTACCCCCGCATTGGCACAGGTGGGTAGGGTAAGCGGGTCGGGAGGTTCAGGCAGCAGACAGCGATAAGTGGGGCCATCCTTATAATTATATACCGAAAGTTGACCTGAGAAACCGATGGCAGCTCCTATCACACAGGGTTTGTTCAGCATAACACAGGCATCGTTGACCAGGAACTTTGTGGGGAAATTATCGGAACACTCTATTACCAGGTCGTAGTCCCGGATGATTTCCAGGGCATTATTCACATTCAGACGTAAAAAGTGTGGCACCAACTCCACATCTGGGTTCATTGCCCGAAGTCGGTCTATGGCGGCAACCACTTTGGGTTTGCCCAGGTCGTGCATGGCGTAGAGCACCTGCCGGTGCAGGTTGGAGGCTTCCAGCTCGTCGTTATCCAACACTCCTACCCTACCCACACCTGCGGGTACCAGGTACATCAGCACCGCAGCGCCCAGTGCTCCGGCACCTACCACCAGCACTTTGGCATTGCGGATTTTTTGCTGCCCTGCAGCTCCTACATCGGGCAATATCATTTGACGGTGGTAACGGGAAATTCCGGGAGTGTCTGCCATAAGGTGCGTTTTTTTGCAGCAAAAATATCAAAATCCCATGAACCTGCACCGCTCAAAACCAGCAATAAAATACAGAACTGCATTACGGTGGTACGTTTTTCTCCATATATCTAACGCCATATTTGACACAGGCAAACATTTGCCCTATCTTAGCTGTATTATATCAAGATTCCCACGCAAAACTCATTTTTTTACCGGTAAAATGTCAGCAATGGACACCCTGAAAAAAATCAACCGCATCCTGTTTTTCCTCGTGGCAGTTTTTATTCTGTTTTACTATGGTTCTTCCTTTCTTATCCCTCTGATATTTGGTGTGTTCTTCGCCTCACTGATGACGCCCTTTGCCAATTTACTGGAAAGAATAAAAATACCGCGGGTGTTATCGGCTTTTGCCAGCACGCTGATTATATTTATCGTTGTGGGAGGCATCCTTTACCTGGTATTGCACCAACTTACGCTGTTCCTGTCCGACATATCGCAAATCAGGCGTGAACTGCAGGCACTTATAGAAACAGCCCAGACACACATTACCAACATCACGAACCTATCTCTGGAAGAGCAAAAACAAATCTGGCAGGAGCGCTCGGGGCAGATACTCACCGCACTGGAAAATCAACTTACCCGCTTTCTGGGTGATTTGGCCCATACAGCCCTGAGCTTTATGATTGTACTGGTATACGTTTTCCTTTTTGTGTATTACAGAAAGAAGTTTTTCGATTTTGTGATGATGTACACTTCCGAAAAGAAAAAAGGAAAAAACAGTGAAGTGCTGAATAAAATCAGCAAGGTAGTATATCATTACCTTTGGGGTCGGGCCAAAGTAATGACATTGCTGGGAGTGATGTATTACATAGCTTTTTTATTTTTCGACATTCCCTATGCTTTGTTGCTTACGCTTTTCGGAGCGCTGGTCACCATTATTCCTTATGTGGGGCCTTTTATCAGCGGTATTTTACCCGTTTTCTTCGGACTCATCTATCTTGACGATGTGGGCATCATCATCCTTTTTACGGCCATTATAGTAACCATCCAGCTGGTAGAAAGTTATGTTTTTGAACCCCTGATTATTGGCAGCGAGGTAAAACTCAACCCTTTAATGGTAATCATTGCCATCATTCTGGGGGGTATGATTTGGGGTCTGGCCGGAATGGTCCTTTTTGTCCCCATGTTTGCCATGTTTAAAATCGTGGCTATGCATACCGAAGGACTCGAGCCGGTGGGGATATTACTGGGAACATCCAGGGAGAAGTTGCCGGAAAAAACAGAGAACAAACAGGATTAGACCTCGGAAACAACTTTCACCCCTTATCATACCGGCTTGCGCGCCACGCTCAGCAGGTGCTTAGACTGGTGCACCATATGCATATCTTCACAATGCGCTATCACGAAATCCATCCATTGCTGCTTAAGTGTTTCCTCCAGGGAATGATACAATTCAAACCTTTCTCCGAATACACCTTCTGCTCCGGCAAGGTGAAGGGGTTCAAATCCGGCTTTCTCCAGTAGTGGGTTGATTTCTTCGGGATGCGAAAAATAGGCATGGGTAAAGAAATCTGTGACTTCAATAAACCGGTCATCGGTGCCTGTTTCCCATAACATTTCAGCACCGTCGGGGTAAAGAATTCCTTGCGGGTTATGTTTCAGGCCATACACCAGGGCACCTGCGCGGGTCATGAAAGAGGAAAACAAAATGCCTCCCGGCTTAAGATTTTCATAAGCCTTTGCCAGCAGCTGCAGGCGGTCGTCCTTACTTATGAGGTGATAAAGCGGCCCCAGGATAAAAATGCTGTCCCAGGCACGATGTTCCCATCTTTTGCTTTTTAGCGCATCCGAACGTTCAATAAAAACCACATTGCGATGGGTCCCCAGTCGTTCCTTCACCAGTTCAATATTTTTATCGGACAAGTCGTTGAGGCCGGCGAAGTATCCCTTGTTAAGCAACAGTGAAGCAATACGACCGGTACCACAGGCCGCATCAAAGATGTAATTGCCCGGGTAAAGATATTTCTGCACAAAATGCAGGGTAACGGGAATCTCAAAGGGGTGTTGGTCCAGCCTGCGGTCTTCATCGGCCACGTGGTCATTATAGTACTTTCTTACATCATCCATTCTTAAAAAATTACAGGTTTATATTCCTAATCAGCCAGGCTTAAATGTATCGCAACCATGCTTTACAGCATATTTAAGGGTTACAATATACATTAAAAGACAAAATAATGTATTTTTACCTTTTAGCGCAATATATTCACAGACAAATCTTGCCTATTGCACTGAACAAACTCAAGTTTGTATCATTACACTGATTGCAGTATATGACAGATTTTTTACAATAAAACCATGCCTGTACTTTTTGCACTCATTGCACTTCTTTCCGTTATGAGCCTGCTGCTGCTCCTGCTGCCCCTGCAAAAAGGGCTGCTAAAGGGGAGAATTACTCTGGCTGTATCCCTAATAGCAATGGCCGGGTCCTGGTACTTCTTCATCAACCCGCCCCATCTCTGGCAGCTTACTGTGCCTGCTCACTTTCCGCCCTTAATTCACACCTTCACCCATTTCATCAGATTTTCCTCTGAAGGGATTACCCCTCTGCTGCTGCTCATTACCGGCACCTTACTTCCGGTATTGATTGCAGGAGCCCTGAGAGACGAAAAAAGGAGGCTTTCAGAAGATCATTTCTTTGCATGGACTCTGCTGAGTACCGGCTTGTATTTTGCTCTGCTCACTACTGCGCATATTTATATGCTGTTAGTTTTATGGGGAATAGCAGCCATACCTCTCTTCATGATGATAACCGGCACCACCGAAGGCATGGCAGCCACAGGAAAAAAGACCCTGATTCTTTTTGGTTCTGCCCATGGGCTCATGGCAACCGGGGCTGTAATGGCAGTTGCTCTCAGCGGCACCCCTTTCATCGACTCCATCCACCTTGATACTT
>SLOR01000319.1 GCA_007132395.1 Bacteroidales bacterium | reverse complement strand
ATTCCCAAAGGGGGTTCCCAGCCTCCCAGAATATGGATAACTGTACCCCGTTGTGTCACTTCGAAAAAAGCGATTAACGCCAATCCTGCGGTGAGCAAGCATCCTGTCAGGCCCACCACAGCCTCTCCTCTGGTCCTGAAAAAGAGACTCAGTGTAGCCAGCAAAATCGGCAAACCTACCAAAAGGGCAGGAAGTGGTGATGTTGGTAGATCTGTCATTTGTCGTTTGTAAAAGATTCTTCTCCGGTGAGTTGGTAAATGCGACGGGCCAAAGCAAGGGCGAAAGCAGCGGAAGCGACCGCTACCACTATTCCGGTTATCACCAGGGCGTGAGGCACCGGGTCAGCAAAGGTTAGGGCATCACGTTCGGCAAGACTGACGAAAACAAGAAAAACCCCTCCTCCCATAATGATGGTTGCAATGATTTTTTTTATAAAATGCCTCGACACAAATACTCCGCCCATGCCGATGACAAAGAGAACTGCGGAGGTTAAACTATAAATCTGATAGGTTTCCATACTTCTTGTTCAATTGGTCGATTCGATTTGGTTTGATTCCTCTTTGTTCATTTGATTTAAATTGGCAAATATAGCAGTCAGGGCTGCAGCAATACTTATTGCCGCCAGCGTTTCTATAATCAAAATCAGGACTCCGGCATAAGCGGGTGGGTATTCAAACAGGGTGGCTCCTCCGGCCAATAAGAAAAAGCCCAGAATGAGGAAAAACCCAAGCCCCACAGTCAGGGAAAGTTGACCCAACCAGCGGGGTATCATCGAAAATACCGGCCTGCCTCCCAGATGAAGAAGTATTCCAATTGCCCCCCACAAAACAGCAGCCTGAAAAGCTCCTCCGGGCCCGCTTTTTCCAAAGTATAACAGGAAAGCGCCAAACAGGAACAAAACCGGAGTAAAAAACAAAATTACCTGCCGCAGCAAGATATCGTCGGCCACCACGGGGGGCTTACGGTAAATTTTTATTCCTCCCACCGCAAAAGTGGCCAAAAGGCCCAGGAGAATGACTCCGAGCTCCAGCCAGGTGTCATAAGCACGGAAGTTCAGCAAAACTGCGGTAACAGGGTGCTCTACTCCCGATTCCGGAAGCAGGGCTTCAGCGGCTGCGGTCAAACCTCCGCCCTCGGGGATCTTCCATACAGCTTCCAAAGCAATAAGGAGAAAAAGCCCCAATCCTAACATCAGGGCCAGCCTGGGCAGGAAGAGGGATTTGGGATTCTTCGTTGCAAGAGAACTGTGAACCACCTCAAGGTTATCCCATTTAAGAGGAGGCGCAAGAGAAAAGTCTCTTAAAGCATCAAGAAACAAAACACCCAGAAAACCTGATGCAATGGCCGCCTCGGTAATGGCCACATCCACAGCCCCTAACCGAACCCATGCCAACGCCAATGCCAACCCAAAAGCAAAGAAAAGAAATACAGTTTGAGTAAGTCTGGGTGCAAACAAGCACTGCAAGGCCAGATAAATAGCAAGGACGGCTAATATGATGTCAATCATTATACTCATCCTTCCTCCTTTCTGTTCCTGGCTTGGTCCTTTTCCTTCTGAAAACGGGCAATCAGATAACAGGAAGTAGAACTGGCCAGAAGCGTGAAGAACCAGATAGAGAAAATCTTTAGCACTGCCCAGGGCGATCCGATATGCAGTGCCATTCCGGCAGCAATAAAGCCCAGCCCAAGATTGTCCGCTTTGGTAAGGGCATGAAGACGGGAAAACAAATCAGGGAATCGAAGCACTCCCAGGGTTCCCGCCAGAAAAAAGAAACAGCCCACTACCAGAAGAATAACAGTGATTACCTCTTTTATCATCATGGGGTTTCTCCTTTCTTCTTTTTCCAAACCTGTACTAAACCAATTACCAATAAAATCGCCAGTACATTGAAGGTAATGGCGACATTCAGCAAAGTAAGATCTTTCAAATAACCCGCCAGAACCAGCAGAATGGCCATTCCTGTGGTGCCGAACAGTTGGGTGGTAAGCAAACGGTCCGCGACCGTTGGTCCCCGCCACACCCGAAACAGCCCCAGGGCTATGTTGAGTAGGAGAAAGACAATCACAATGATAAAAAAACCGTCCATATGATTTAAAGTATGTTGCCGTAAAATGATTTTTTTTCAGTCCAGTCCTGCCTGCGCCGAATCCGAACAACCAACAATTACTCGAAATAATTGTTCAAGATACTGTTTAATCAGCAGAACGACAATGTTTTAGAGTTGTATTTTTAATGCAAAAGCGACAATTCTTGCAACTATTCGGACCCTCATTGTTCTTGTCCTTGATAAAGATGGCTTAAGCGATATGATTCTGTTCAATGGAAAAAACGCAGCGACTTTGTCACTTTGAAGAGAGTTCCCGATAACGGGAACCGATTAAGTCATCAAAATTTGGACTTCAAAAATCTCCACCATGCATTCTCTCATCAAGGAGCCTAAACGAGAGCAATTTTTGTTTTTGCGGTGCAAATGTATAACAAATTTCTATTACCGTGCGATACAGCGCTATGAAAAATTTAAATCGTTGCTTAAACAACACAGCACGAACAAATCCATAAACACTTGTTTGTTAATATATTGAAGAATCATTTTTTTTGAAAAATTTTCGGCTTCAAACAATTCAAGTAAAAATAGGGTGTTAAGAAAAGCTTCTGAACGAAAAAACATTTAACAGTTCTCGGTCAAAAACCAATTACCGGCTTAACCCCCTATCACCTGGTTTTGCTGCTCATACATTTTGGAATAGATTTTATTTAGGGTAAGTAGCTCTATGTGAGTTCCTTTTTCCTCAATCTGCCCCTTATCCATTACCAGGATTTTATCCATTTTATCCATATCCACAAGCCGGTGAGTAACGATCAGCAGGGTTTTGTTGCCTTTCAGGGTCCAGATTGTATCCAGGATTTTCCGCTCGGTGTTTACGTCCAGATGGGCAGTTGCTTCATCAAAAATCCAGATCTCACTTTGAGTAAGCCATGCCCGCGCCAATGCCAACAGCTGCCTTTCTCCTCCCGAGAAGCGCATGCCCTGGGTACCGGGTTCCATGTTCAGATCATGGGCAAAGTATTCCAGTCCGACCCTTATGAGGCTTTCCTGTAGTTCCTCATCCGTAGCTTCGGGCCTGGCCAGCAAGAGATTTTCCCGGAGAGAGCGGTTGAAAATCCAGTTGTCCTGTGATACCACACCGAATAAAGACCTGTAATTGTTAATGTCCACTTGGTTGATGTTATATTCGCCTGCTTTTATTTCACCTGAGTCGGGTGGCCAGAAACGCAGCAGCAGATTGAGCAAAGTGCTCTTGCCGCTTCCGGTGGGGCCCACAATGGCAGTGCATGAACCTGCAGGTAGCTTAAACGTGACATCCTTAAGCGTAGGTTTTTCCCCATCATACGAAAAAGAAACATTTTGAAAGGAGATGGATTCAGGAATATGCTGCAACGTTTTGTCACTTTTAGCGGTTGTATCAGGTGTATTCTTATCCTTTTCAGCAAAGGAAAACAACCTTTTGGCTGCTTCATCGGAATTTTCATACTGGATAAAAGCATTGGTCAGCCCCTGGAAGGCTTCAAAACTGCTCAGTACCCCAAGGGTAAGTGCGGCAAGAACTACTCCTCTGATCTCACCGTTCATTATCAGTGGTATGGCCATTATCAGGACGAAAAACATAGCCATATGCGACAGCAAATTGTTAAGGCTTTCTGCCAACCCCGAAATGCCCGCATTTTT
>SLOR01000249.1 GCA_007132395.1 Bacteroidales bacterium | reverse complement strand
GGTATTCCAGGTTTACCTGGTGGCAAATTCCCATTCCGGGAGGCACAACCGAAAAATTATCGAAGGCCTTTTGCGCCCACTTCAGAAACTGGTATCTTTCGCCGTTGCGCTCATATTCTTTTTCCACATTCTTCTCGTAGGAATATTGGGTTCCAAAAAAATCCACCTGCACAGAGTGGTCAATAACCAAATCTACCGGCACCAGGGGATTGATGGCTTTGGGGTCTTTCCCTTTGCGGGCCACCTCGGCACGCAGGGAGGCAATATCTACCACGGCAGGCACACCGGTAAAATCCTGCATGAGCACCCGGGCAGGTTTGAACGGAATATCTTTGTCGGAAGGTTCCGGTCTCCACTGCAGCAGCGTTTCCAGGTTATCTTCAGTAATGGCAAAACCATCAAAGTTTCGCAGGGTGTTTTCCAGCAAAATACGAATGGAAAAAGGAAGGTGAGAAACTTTTCGCCCCAACTTTTCAAGCTTTTCCAGGCTGTAAAAGGAGAACTCCCCCCTGGCAGTCTTTAGTTTATCCTGAATATCAAAAGGTAGTTTTGTCATAGTATTATATGTTTTCTGCTATATATCTGTTTTATAAATCCAGCTTTATTTTTCCGCTGGCTACGTCCTGGTACCACTGCAAACGATAAGAAGTAGGTCTTTCAAGAGGCAAGCCATAGACACGGTCGAAAAGAAGGGAGCTAAGTACACCCAGGGCCCTGGAAACACCAAACATTACGGTATAGAATTGGTGCTCCTTAATCCCGTAGTATCTTAGCAAAGCACCGCTGAAGGCATCCACATTGGGCCAGGGATTTTTCACCTTGCCGGTGGCTTCCAGCAGAGGTGGCACCACAGTATAGAGTTTATTGACAATGTTTACCAGGTTATCGTTTTTAATGAATTTTTCCGCAAACTCCCTCTGTGCATCAAAGCGGGGGTCGGTAACCCTTAACACGGCGTGTCCGTAACCCGGAATTACGCCACCTTGGTCAAGATACTTTTTGCAATACTTTTTGATTTTTTCTTCCGGAGGGTCCTCGTCATTCAAATCCCGCATCATATCAAAGATCCAGTTAAGCACATTCTGATTGGCAAAGCCGTGCAGGGGTCCTGCCAGTCCAAGCATACCCGCTGAATAAGCGTAGTAAGGGTTGGCAAGGGTTGAACCCACAAGGTGGGTGGCGTGTGCCGATACATTGCCCCCTTCGTGGTCGGCATGTAAACTCAGGTAAAGGCGCATTAACCTTTTGTGGGGCGGTGCACTGAAACCCATCATATGTGCCATATTTCCGGCCCAGTCGAGCCTGGGGTCAGGGTCAATGTGCTCGCCCTTGTGAAAGGATCTGCGATAAATATAGGCTGCAATGCGCGGCAGTCGTGCAATAAGATTCATCACATCTTCATAGGTAGAATCCCAGTAAAACTTTTTCTGCACCCCGGCCTGGTGAGCATTAAGAAAATAGGAATCTGAGGCCATGCTGGTAATCGCCGCCACGTATTGCGCCATGGGCCTGGCATTTTTGGGCATGGCATCAATTACGTCAAAAACATGCTGGGGAACAATAGCACGGCTGGCCCAATCTTTACTCAGGTTGCTGATATCATCCAGCTCGGGTACTTCCCCTATCAGCATCAGGTAAAATAATCCCTCGGGCAGGGGTTCGCCATGTTCGCACAAGCGGGGAATGCTTTTGCGCAATTCGTTAAGAGGAATGCCCCGAAAGCGAATCCCATCACGGGGATCAAGCTTGGAGGTTTCGGTAAGCAGGCTGGGCACGCCTTTCATACCGGCAAAAACATCCCCTATGGTTACTTTACCCACCACAACATCAGAGTGTTCCTTTTTTAGCTTCAGAAACTCATCGTATTTTTTAAGGGCAGCCTCATAAAATCGGTTTTTTATATATTCCATGGTTTTGGTTTTTTTAGCGATGTAAGTAAAATGTTCTTATGTGCTTGTAAACTGGTTTTTCAGGTTTTGGTCGATGGCTTCCAGAAACGCTTCGGTGGAAAGATAATGTTGCTTTTGCATTTTATTTCCATGTATGAGTAAGGCCAAATCTTTAGTCATCTTGCCGCTTTCAACGGTTTGAATGCATACTTTTTCCAGGGTATGGGCAAAGTTGATGAGGTCTTTGTTTTCATCCAACTTTCCACGGAATGCCAGGCCACGTGTCCAGGCAAATATACTCGCGATAGGATTGGTTGAGGTGGGCTTGCCCTGCTGGTGCATACGGTAGTGGCGTGTAACGGTTCCGTGAGCGGCTTCGGCTTCCATGGTTTTGCCATCGGGGGTTACCAGTGTGGAGGTCATTAGCCCCAACGAACCAAAGCCCTGGGCCACGGTATCGCTTTGCACATCTCCGTCGTAATTCTTGCAGGCCCATACAAAGCCTCCCTCCCATTTAAGGGCAGCAGCAACCATATCATCAATAAGGCGATGCTCGTAAGTAATACCTTTGGCCTCAAACCTTTCTTTGAATTCAGCATCGAAGACATCCTGGAATATATCCTTGAACCGTCCGTCGTATTTTTTTAATATGGTATTTTTGGTGCTGAGGTACAGGGGCCATTTTTTCATCAGAGCCTGATTCATGCAGGCACGGGCAAATCCGGTAATGGACTCATCGGTATTATACATGGAAAGAGCTACACCGTCGCCTTCAAAATGATATACTTCGTGGGATATTTTTTCAGAACCATCATCGGGTGTAAAGGTGATGGTAAGTTTTCCCGGTCCTCGTGTCAGGAAATCGGTGGCACGGTACTGATCGCCAAAGGCATGCCTGCCGATACAGATTGGCTTCTTCCAGCCCGGCACTAAGCGCGGGATGTTGGAAATCAGGATGGGTTCGCGGAAAACCGTACCGCCCAGAATATTACGGATGGTACCATTGGGCGAGCGCCACATGTGCTTTAAGCCGAACTCCTCCACACGGTCTTCATCGGGTGTTATAGTGGCGCACTTAATGCCAACTCCGTATTTTTTTATGGCATGGGCAGCATCAATGGTAACCTGATCGTTGGTGCCATCGCGATGCTCTATTCCCAAATCATAATATTTAATGTCCAGGTCAAGATAAGGAAAGATAAGTTTGTCCTTAATAAACTTCCAGATGATACGGGTCATTTCGTCTCCGTCCAGTTCAACCACGGGGTTTTTGACTTGAATTTTCTTCATTGCAATGTGTTTTATTTCAAATAGTTAATTCCTGACTTAATATGCTGATTTCCTTTCCTTGCATCTGGCGGATTTTATCAAAACAAATCCTCTGAACCGTTTCCAGAGAATCTTTACGTGAAGCATAAAAACAAAGAAGAGGGAAAAACTTTTTAACATCCGGTAACGAAGCTTCAGTAAAAATAATACTTTAAACAACAAAAGCAAGACAAAGTTCTCACTAAACCATTAAAAATACCTACCAAAATCGAATGTATAATTTTTTGAAGAAACCCTCGTTGCGAAGGAACTTTGAGGGAAACAGGAAGAAGAAAAGTCAAAAAGAGTGAACTGTTAGAAAGTCCAGCCTAAATTGAGGTAAGCAAGCACCTTTCGGGTTTGGGGGCTGTAAGCAAAAGATATTTCCATGGGCCCGATGCCTGAAAAATAACCAATATTTACACCGGCACCCAACACGAAATTATCGCGTGAAATATGATGGAGAGCATCAATTTCAAAATTGTATACGGCTGCATTTACCAGGGGGGTAAGCATAAACTCATCCCATATATTGTAGCGCCAACCTATGCTACCTGCAACAATACCTTTAGAAATAATTTCGTACTCATTGAGCCCGGCAAATATCATTTGGTTTTTCAGGAAAGGATAGGTTCCGCCCAGATTAAACATATTTATAAAACTCTGCTCGTAAAAGAAGTTGTACCCGGCTTGCAGCTGGTTAAATGAGGTAAGCCTGGGGCTCACTCTAATATAGGATTCCCAACCCAGAAAAGCCTGCAGGTAGTTGCTTATATCTATACCGGCCTCCGAGAAATTGCTGGTCACCTCCCCCTCGGGATTACGAAAACGTAGTGAGGGCTTTTGGTTGAAGAAAAAAGTACTTCCCAGTTCAAAGCGGGTACCGTGTTGAGGGAAAGCCTGACGATTAAGAGAATTATGCTTCCACAGGGCAAATATTTCACTGGAACGGATATTCCCCCTTACCGAATATTCGGCCCGCATATTGGGTGAGAGACTCTGGTAGTACCATGCGGTACCCAGGGAGTAGTAACTGTTGCGCCCGGTGAGCCTGTTAAAAGAAAACTCATAACGCAGATAGGTTTGTTTGTACTCACCTGTTATTTCAAAGTCTTCATACACCGGGAAGTTAAGATACCGAACCAATCCCTCAAAGTTGAACCACGACCGGTGGCGGTCATCTACAAAAAAATCGAGACTTCCTCTTATGGCCGGGGTCTCCGACAGCAAGGCCTTCACACTTGCCGAGGTGTTATAAAACAGAAACTTATTGGTGGCCAGATTACCTATCAGCCCCACACCGGAAAAAGAGCTGTAGTGAATGGCTGTTCCCACACGGGCAAAAGGCTTTTCATCAAAATGGTATACAAGAATGGCCTTATCGGTATCATCAACAGGCAAAAGATTATATGTTATCCGATTGAAGTAACCCGTGGCAAACAGACGGTTTATGGAACTGTTGATACGACTGATGTTAACGGTATCTCCCTTTTGCAGCTCGAGCGCATTGCGAACAAACCAATTGCGAACATTGTCAAGTCCTTCAAATTGCAGGCTGTCTACCACAAAGGCTTTATGCTTTTCAACACTTGAGGTGGAGGCAGAAATCCCTGGATCTCCGCTAAGCTGTTGTTGTTTCTCTTTGAGCAAAAGCAGGGCGGGCAGTTGCTGGCGGGCAGCCTGTTTTCCTCTTTCAATAATAAAATCCACATCCGAGAAACTTGTAATAGTAAACTCCTCCATCTGAGGTTCAATGTATAAATCGGTCAGTTCACGGTTCTGGATAAAACTGCGAGCATCCATAAAAAAACCCATTTGATAGAGTACATCAACAGGAGTAATCAATTCTTCAGGTTCCCGCAAGCCTTGTGCAACATTGGAGCCGATTACAAAGTCAGCCCCCATATCTTTTACTACGGTCACGGGAAAATTTTTCACCACGCCTCCATCCACCAGCTTTCTGTTGTCAATTTCAATGGTGGTAAAAACCGATGGAATAGCCATGCTGGCGCGAATAGCCGCCACGATATCGCCTTTGTCAAGGATGACTGCATCGCCCGTGCCCAGGTCGGTGGCTACACAGGCAAAGGGTATGGGGAAATCGTGAAAATCTTCAATATTTCGTACATGAAAGAATAATTCGCTGAGTACATTCCACAATTGCTGCCCTTCTATAGCACCCGAGGGAATTTTAAAGCGCCAGTTTTCCAGTGGCAACTCAATAATGTACCTGCCGTAAACCTCCCGTTTACGAGGATGGGTATATTCGAGGCTCGTGCGTCGCGAAAAAATACCCGACCAGTCAAGTTGTCGGGCTATCTGGTCTATTTCGGCAGCACTGTATCCGGCAGCATACATTCCACCTACAATGCTGCCCATGCTTGTGCCACTGATATAATCTACACTTATTCCTAAACTGTCAATTATATGAAGAACGCCAATATGAGCAAGCCCTTTGGCTCCTCCCCCGCTCAGGGTTAATCCCACAGTCTGCCCCTCGGCTGCATTGGCAGGCTCCATCTGGAGTTTACCCATCAGCAACCCTGAAAACACAAGTACAAAGGCTATAAAATTCTTCACTTCCTGGCTACGCTTTTAAGTTTATCAGCAAAATTATAAAAAGGATGGATACTCTTTTTAAACAGCCCAACTATCTTTGTATTGTTTTGGCGGAGAAATAAACCTGTTTTTTTTATGGAAAATCTATACCGACACATTGCAAACCCTCATACAACCTGCAAAGGCAAAGCATGAGGGTTTATCTTGATAAATTGATGTAAAATTCCTGCAGGAGTTATACTTTTGTTGTAGTATGGCTGAGTATAAAAAGCAATACTTTACTTTTATCTGACAAAAACAAAAAAGATGAAACGCTTACGAAAAAATCAGAACCGAATGATTTTCGGTGTATGTGGCGCTCTGGGGGAGTATTTCAAAATAGACCCTACGATTTTACGTATCGCTTTTGCCGTTGCCCTGCTGGCTTATGGCTCAGGCTTGCTGGTATACCTGATACTGGCCCTTCTTATTCCTTCCAACAACTATGTCAATTGACCTGATCCTTATATTGGGAGGTTTTCTTTTCTTGCTGGCAGGCCTCATGGGAGCTTTTATACCCATTTTGCCGGGCCCTCCAGTAAGTTTTGCAGGAATGCTACTCTTACATTTCAGCAAACATCTGCATTTTAGCACAACAGTGCTGGTAAGTTATGGAATTATTTGTTTGCTGATAACACTGGCCGATTATCTTTTGCCCATATGGGGTACCCGCCTGGGTAAGGGCAGTAAACATGGTATCGTGGGTGCAAGTCTGGGTTTGGTTATCGGAATATTCTTTTTCCCGCCCCTGGGAGTGCTTATTGGCCCCCTGGCGGGTGCATGGCTGGCAGAAATGGTTAACGGTAAGAAAAGTAAGGAAGCGTTTTACGCGGCCATGGGAAGTTTCGTAGGCTTACTGCTGGGCGTTCTTTTGAAATTCGTTGTTTCTTTGGCTATAATCTGGCATTCACTGGCAGCATTATTTTCAAACTTTTCATAATAAACCCAAACAGGATTTAACCGTAAGAATATTTTCCTAACTTTGTACACACATCTACATAACTATATATAAATATATGACACAAGGAGATTTTGTAAAAGCCATTTCACAACGTTATGATGAATTATCGGGTCAGCAGTGCTGTTTATCCTGTGGAGGAGCCATTAACTATGCGGATATAAAAGAAGGATATCATTGTGCCGATCTGGGATCAGGTAAGGGATATGATGTAATGAAAATGGCTACCATGGCAGGAGAAGGCGGTTTTGCCTGGGGTGTGGATGTATCAGAAGCGATGATGACTGCCGCGCGCGAAAATGCAAAAAAACTGAATCTTACCAACACCGCATTCATTAAGAGTGAACTGGAAAACATACAGCTGGAAAGCAATTCACTCGATGTGGTTTTATCCAACTGCACCCTCAACCACAGCCTGGAACAAAACCGGGTATGGAAAGAAATTTATCGCATTCTCAAACCCGGAGGCAGCTTTGTGGTAAGCGACATATACGCCCTGGAGCAGGTGCCCGATGACTACCGCAACGATCCCAAACTGGTGGCCGAATGCTGGGCCGGGGCCGTAACCCGTGAGCAATATTACAAGAACTTGCAGGATGCCGGTTTCGGAAAAGTTGAAATCATAGAAGAGTCAGCCCCCTACGAAAAAGGAAGAATTAAAGTATGCAGCTTTACCTTAAAGGGTAGTAAAGTGTAAATATCCATTACGCAGGCTGGCCAATATTTTTGTATATTGCAGGCCGTTATTAAACATTGAATCCATAATCCATTATATCCTATCTCAATTATGAAAACACTTATAAAAAAAGCCAGAAAAGCCAACCAGATTGATAAAAAACAAGCACAATGCTGTGCAAAGCTATCAAACAATCAGGTAGGTTGCCACGACTAAATTAACAGTAAGCACTTCCGGATTAAACCCTCATTGCACTATGTTACAGCCCTCACTCCACAATATTATTTCGCCCGTTGAGGAGGGCAAAAAGTACATCATTGTAAATGTTTTGTCCGGAAATGCTGATTTCATCTCCGGGGAAGAAAAGGCACTGCTGGAAGGCAAGCTAGCTACTTACCCTGAGGAATTTCTGCAAAAAGGCTATGTGGCCGACCCAATCCGCGAAAAATCCGAATACCAGCTAAAGTATATCTCCTTCCTTGAAGAAAGAGAGCAAGAAGAAATGCAATTGTTTTTTGTACCCACATACAGTTGCAACTTTACCTGCTCCTACTGCTACCAGAGCGGATATGATGCCCAAGGAAAACTGCTCTCTAAAGAGATAACGGATGCCTTTTTTGAGTTTATTGCCCGGCAATTTCCCCAACGCAAAAAGTACATTACCCTTTTCGGAGGTGAGCCCTTGCTCGATTCTGCACCCTACAGAGAGCGTATTGCTTACTTTATTGAAAAAGCCAAAGAAAATCAGCTGGAAATAGCCATTGTAACCAACGGCTATTTCATTGAGTCGTACCTTAATTTGCTGGATGCAGGTTTTACCCGCGAAATACAGGTTACCCTGGATGGCACTGGCGATATGCACAACCAGCGCCGCAGACTTAAAGACAACAGCCCCACTTTCGACAAAATTGTTGCAAACATTGATGCCACCCTGGCACGCAACATCCCGGTTAATCTGCGCATGGTGGTTGACAGAGACAATATAAACGACCTGCCTGCATTGGCCGATTTTGCCATTCGAAAAGGATGGACCCAAAATCCGCTGTTCAAAACCCAAATCGGTAGAAATTACGAACTTCATTACTGTCAGGACGGGCAATCCAAGCTCTTTGACAGGCTATCGCTCTACAAAGAGTTGCTGATGTTGATGGAAAATCACCCTCAAATCGTTGAATTTCACAAGCCGGCCTTTTCTGTAATTCGCTTTTTGGAAGAGAACGGAAAACTACCTGATCCGCTATTCGATGCCTGCCCGGCATGCAAAAGTGAATGGGCAATGGATTATACCGGAACCATTTATTCCTGTACGGCCACCGTAGGCAAACCCGGCGAAAAACTGGGCACCTTCTTCCCCGAAATACAGCTTAATGAAGCAAAGATTAAAGTGTGGCAACAGCGCGATGTGATGCACATTGAAAAGTGTAAAACGTGTAACCTGCAATTGATTTGTGGCGGTGGCTGTGGGTCCATTGCCTTCAATCAGAACAATAGCATTCTCTCGCCCGACTGCCGCCCCCTTGATGCCCTGCATAGCCTGGGTGCCAAAGCATATCTGGAATAAGATTGAGGCTGAGGTTGAGGTTGAGAATAAGGCTGAGTGCAGCGAGGTCCTGATAGCAGTGCGATTCGGGATTGAGGCTGAAGCTGAGAACAAAAGTCAGGAAAACAGAACGATACGGGTAGCATGGCTTCAATCCTTAGTTGTGAACATATCCCAAACTTTACCTTTATTTATCCAGTTGACTATATGCGGTTTACCCTCAAAACGCACTTTTGTTAAAAACTATCAGTAAACTTTCTTTAAATAATTTCCTACTTTTGCTTCCGATATGGTTTTCTCTGGATATGATTATTCAGAGAATGAAAAGGGAATCAGGTGCGAATCCTGAACAGTTCCCGCTGCTGTAAGCTCGTTTTATGTTGTTTTCCCCCCTTTGCCACTGTCTCGCCTTATTCGGGATGGGAAGGCTGAAAACAACGGAGTAAGTCAGAAGACCTGCCATATATATTGTAATGATTTGCAGCTTTCGGGATAAAAGCTGGAAACAAGCACGATGGTATCTTCACTTATTCCCTATCCTTTTGTGTTTGTTGGCATACTCTGCTGCATATCATTAGAAAAAATGTATTTAAGCAATTTGTTCTGATGGAGCCTGCAAGCAGCGTATTTTTACCGCTATTGAGTACTGCAGCTTACATGTCATTTCCAGAAGAAGCAGCTATTTCAACTCAATACAATGTCAATTTTTAAACTTCACAAAATGAGAAACACCCTTAAAATTTACAGTATTATTCTTGCAAGCCTGTTTGTTTTTTCTGCCTGCCAGAAAGATGATGAAAACGGCCAGGATACTCCCACCTGGGTATCTGATTTTTCTGAAATCAACCTTGAGGCAGAATCCTTCTGGAACGGAAGTGATGGTAGCGGAGGCTTTCTGTCGGGCCCTCTTCACTTTCCCAACTCATACAATCCCGATTGGAGCACATGGAGCGGGTTTTCTCTTTCCAACATTACCGATAATCAAACCCCCGGCTGGGAAAATCAATACAGTGCTTTCACAGGCCAAGCCCTTGACGGACTGGATAAGTATGCTATAATGTATGTTTCGGAATACGACAACACCAACCGGATATATTTCGACGAAGATTTCAAAGGCAATACTATTGCAGGTATTTTTGTTACCAACAGCACCTACACAGCACTGGCCATGAGAGATGGGGATATGTTTTCCAAAAAATTCGGAGGAGAGGACGGCAATGACCCCGACTGGTTTAAACTGGAGATTACTGGTGTGAAAAATGGAGAACCTATTGAGGATAAGGTGGTAGAATTCTATCTGGCCGATTACCGCTCAACGGAAAACTACATCATTGACACCTGGGAGTGGATTGATTTGAGCGTACTGGGCCCTGTAGATGAAATAAGGTTTCGCTTATCTTCAAGCGATATGGGCGATTGGGGCATGAACACTCCGGCCTATTTCTGCATCGGGAGTGTGGAGGTGTTGTAAAGCACCATTTTCACTGAGGCTGTTTTTGAAGCCTCACACTTTTCAAACAAAAAAAAACGGAAGAGCGCCTGCTCACTATCAGGCAATAAGAGTATGGGAATTAAATCCACAGCAGCATTTATGTTTTTTGTTGCAAAGGGCGCTCTTCCATTTTTACCTACCCTATATTATTTGCCTTTGAGAAGTGAATACTTTTCAAAGGCATTTTTTTGCTAATTTTGACCTGGTAATAAAACCCGTTAACTGTCTTTGCTACTTTTGCATTTTTAGATTTGCCAAATACCCGTAAAAAATACGAAGCTATAAAACAACCTTCAATGAAGCTGTACACTTCCCCGTTTAATTCACTGCTCCCCCACCCTGCAATGCTCATTGTGGGATTAATATTATTGATGCATTCGTGTCTGAATGAAGAAGTTTGCGAAGATGTAGCTACGGTACCCGTGCGTATAGGATTTTACCAGATGGAAGCCGAAGAAGAGGACCCACAGATATTGGCCATCGACAGCCTTACCGTATTCGGAGTGGGGAATGATTCCATCATTTATCAGAACCGTTTCAATGTGAGCCGCATTGAGCTTCCGCTTAACTCTGCCATTGACAGCTGTGCTTTTGTTTTTGTACTGCCCTCGCATGAGCCCGGTTTACTGCCCGCAGCCGACACCGTTTGGTTTCATTACCGAATTCTGCCCAATCTTATAAGTATGGAATGCGGTTTTGTGAGCTTTTACGAACTCAACACAATAACCCACACCCGGTATAATATTGACAGCTTAAGCATCGAAACTCCTTCTATAACCAACACTCAGGATGAACATATCAAGATATTCCCTTTTATTTCTGCTGACGATCGCTAACATTTCAGCACATGCACTCACTTCCGAAAATGCTGATACCCTGGTCAGAGAGCCTGCAGTGGTTCCTTTTGTGCGCCTGGGAGTTGATGTAAGTAGTATTGCACGCAGCCTGGTGGAACCCGAGGTACAGCAGTTCGAACTGAGCATTGACAGCGAGTTGATACGCAATTGGTTCTTTACCCTGGAAGGAGGAATATCAAGAGTAAACAGTCAGCAGGAAGATTTTACTTATAATTCGCAAGGGTATTTTTTCAAGGCAGGGGCCGATTATAACCTGCTTGGCCGACCCCATGCCCTGCAAAACGACCTGGTAATTCTTGGCCTCAGGTATGCCTACGGAGGCCTTAGCCATGAAGCACCTGAATTTTTTATTGCCAACCCCTACTGGGGCGATACCACCGATGAACTGGCTCCGGGAAATTACCACCAACAGTGGATAGAATTTGTTGGAGGGGTTAAAACGGAACTTTTCAAAAATCTTTTTCTTTCCTGGACATTAAGAACACGCGTAAGGCTCAACGACTGGGGCAATACCGAACTGGAGCCCTACTACATTGGTGGTTTCGGGCACGGAAGAAGAAAAGCACCCCTGGTGGTACAATATTCTGTTTTGTACCGCTTCGGTCTATAATATAGCTTTATTTTCCCGTGGCTTTGATGTACTCCATGAGAATGGCATTGAGCTCTGAAAGTTTTTTCTCCGACTCCTGCAGTTTGGCATTGGTATCATTGAGCTGCATGTTTTTCTCCTCGATGGTTTCATAGGCTTTTTCCGCTGCATCACGGGCTGCTTCCAACTCTTCAATAAGTTCCCTGATCCGCGAAATATCCTTGAAAATGCAAAATATTCCGGTTACGGCACCTGTGTCATTCAGCTGAGGTGTAAAGGTAATACTCACGTAACGTACACTCTCTCCGGCAGTAACGATGCCCACATCAAGCTGCTGTTTTTCTCCTATCTTCAACTTCCTTGCAATGGAGATAATTTCATTCATCTCCTTAGGCGAAGCCACAAAGGCAGAAAGATTCCTGTCAACAAGTTTCTCTTCTTCAAAAATTTCATTCATTGCCGCGTTGCAAAACACGAAGTCAAAGGTAAGATCGATAATCCCGATTCCCTCTCCTAGTTTTTCAATAAGATTACGCAACTTATCCTCTTTATCGGCAAGGGTAGCAGCCATCTGCTTGATTTCTGATATATCTTCTCCCACCAGCACATAAGAGCTTACGTGGCCTTTTATATCGGTAACAGGACTAAGGCTTCCGTAGAGCCATACCAGATCCCCATTTTTATGACGTATGGTGTATTCTCCCCTCCAGTTGGAATTATTATCAATGAGTTGCTGAAAGTCGGGGTTGGTGTCCATCATGCACAATGTATCGAAATCTACAAGAGGTGCATCGGCCACCACCTCATTAAACTTGTAGCCGGTTATTTCTGTAAACCGGGGGTTGAGATATTCAATTTTTTGATTTCTATCGGTAATGATTACCATGCTCTGGCTGTGCTCAATGGCCTGATGCAATCGCGAAATGGTTTCGAATTGCTTTGTTGCATTACGCTGAATGTATATATTATCGGCACATTTATAAAGTGCTTCAAACAGCTTATTGCGCGACACGGGTTTTAGCACATATTCATTAATACCTATTTCAATGGCATCAATAAAATAGGTAGAGTCGGAATATGCACTGGTAACAATCACTTTCACACCGGGGTTAATTTCCTTTATTCGACGGCTCATTTGCAAGCCATCCATCTGGGGCATCCTGATGTCTGTTATTACAATTTCCGGGTGCTCTTTTTCAAATACCTCCAGGCCTTCCATCCCGTTTTTGGCAACAAAAAGATTGTCTACCCTGCGCGATAGCAATTCGGTAACAGCATCCCTGATACTGGCCTCGTCCTCAACATAAAGTACTTTGAGGTCATTAATTTTTTCGGTTAGGGGTTTTTCATTCATTATTGCCGGATTTGATGTAAGATGCTGCCGGGAATGTTACCGGTATTCTTGTGTGGTAATCAAAGACTTTCAGGCAGGAGTAGCCTGTTTGCTGTATATGTAACAAGCAAAGGTTAAATATAGTTGAATTTCGTTTAAAAGTATCCATTAATCTCTGAAAAGCATGAAAACAATGGTTTTTTACCGTAAACTTACGTGAAACACCCATAAACAAAACAATTAAAAAGCCTTAATTTGCGCAAAGGAAAACATTTAATTCACGCATTTACTTGCCTGTTTATCGTCGACAGAACAATTAAATCATCACCTAAATGCGTTTTTCATTATGCTTAAACCAGGTATTTTGTCAAGTCAAAACAATAGATATCACGTATAGGATACCCTTTGAGGTTTCGTTAATTTTGTCCACCACTAACCAATTAAACAATTGACACAAAAGGGAAGCATATTCAGGAGAATCCTCCCGGCATTAGCAGGACTTTTGCTTACTATCACTCTTCCGGTTAAGGCAGAGGTAATAAAGGGCATTCCCCTGATGATGAATTATCATCACTCGGAATACAGGGCAGAGGGCCAAAACTGGTCAGTTGTTGAAGACTACAGGGGGTTTATTTATGTGGCCAACCTTAGCGGTGTGCTGGAATTTGACGGGGTAAAATGGCGACTCATTGAGTTGCCCGGTAAATTGTATGCCACTTC
>SLOR01000151.1 GCA_007132395.1 Bacteroidales bacterium | reverse complement strand
GAGCCAATGCTTTTCACGATTCCTGCTCTTAAGTCCAGCCACTTATGCCCCAGGCTCATGGCCACAATGGCCGCCACCGACGCAGCAAGGATCAACACTATCTGGTTGGACCCAAAGAGTGAATCATCGCCGAAAATAAATACGTTAATGGATATGAGTGCAGTTAAAAAGATTACAGGAATTAGGGCCTGAAACAAGGTAGGTCGTTTGGTGCCTGATTTCATATGTGTTCCGCTTGGAAAAAGGTTTGGTTTTGTTGTTTTTTTGAAGGTTGTAAAGTAAATTCATTTTTTGCTAATACCCAAATAAATCATGGCATCGCTGCATGAAAAGCCACTTTGACCCAATCGGTCACAATCATAATTTTATGTATACACAGGTAGCTATTTAGAAATCATCCTAATACATTATTGATTAATTTTGCGCCATGATAATTATTGATGATACCTTAATCTCCGACGAGATTTACACCGAATACTTTGTATGCGACCTGCCTGTCTGCCATGGTGGCTGTTGTGTACACGGCGATGCAGGCGCCCCGCTGGAAAAAGAAGAAAACCTGATACTCGACCGCATATATGAAAAGGTAATACCCTATATGCGTCCTGAAGGAATCAAAGAAGTTGTAAAGTCGGGCAGGTACGTGGAGGATATAGACGGAGAATCAACCACTCCACTTGTGAACGGCAAAGAATGCGCTTATGTATTTTTTGATGAGGATAATATTGCCAAGTGTGCCATTGAAAAAGCATGGGAAGAAAAAAAGGTTGATTTTAAAAAACCGGTATCCTGCCACCTGTATCCTATCCGTATTACCAAATACTCCAACTACGAAGCGGTAAACTATCATCGCTGGCCCATTTGCGAATGTGCCCGCAAAAATGGCACAAAGCTGAAAGTACGTATCTACGAATTTTTGAAAGAATCTCTTATCCGCAAATACGGTCAGGACTGGTACACACAACTGGATGAATATGTAAAATTTACCCTGGGCGGTAAGAAGTAAATTATATTGGCATTATTTGCCATAATTAAAAATGAGAATGTCTCAAAAGTCTGATATTACTCGGACGCTGAGCCTGTCGAAGCGGAAATCTGATTGTTATTCAGAAGTCGTTTCGACGAGGTCAACGACCAGTAGTAACATTTTGAGACATCCTCGTTTTTTGCTCTAAAAGAGAATATATCTACAGTATTGCTCTCAACTCCTCATCAATAGTACTTCCTGAAGGGCGGCTGGGGTTATTGTTATGGATAACACCATCCTTGTCGATAATAAAGAAAGAAGGCACTCCCTGCACGTTATAGCTCTGTGCAATTTCATGGCGCATTCCGGGTACATTTACATGTACTCCCTGTATATTGTGCTGCTCTACAGTTCTTCTCCAGGCCTGCTCGTCTTCATCCACTGAAACATAAAGAAATACCAGGTTCTCCTCTCCTTCAAAACGTTTTTTCAGCTCTTTGGCATGGGGTACTTCGCGCATGCAGGGTCCGCACCAGCTGGCCCAGAAGTCAAGATATACAACCTTGTCTCGGAAATCGCTCAATGCTACTTCCTCACCGTTGATATCAACCAGGGTAAAATCGGGAGCCTCGCTGCCGGGGGCAACACGCAGGGCGTTGCTATGGGAAGTAGCGAGCACGTCGTTGAGGTACTGCCATGTGTTTTCGGTTTTAAAGGCTTCATAAGATTCTACAGCTTGGTTGAAATCACCATGGTTAAACTGGAAGGTAATGGCAGAAGCTTTGGCATAGTTACGGGCTTTCCCTTCAAAAGCTTCATCAGCAACCCACATCATACGCTCAGGATAAGAAAAGTCTTCGGGCATCTCACCATCATGCTTACTCATATAGTATTGTGTATAAGCACTTACAAATGAGGCACAGCTTGGTACCTGCAGCTGTTCCTCCGAAATATCCAGAGCATCTTTTGTAAATTCATAATATCCCTCAGGCATTTCAGGGGCTTCCGCAAGCTGGTTGTAATGCGCGTGGTACATAGGATAATTGAGCATATTTGCATACGCCTGGTAGCGGATGTCTGTTTCAAAATATTTCTTGAAGGATGTGCTAAGGGAATTCTCTCTGGCGAAATCATGCAAAAATGAAAGCGAAGTTTCTTTCATTTCCATGGCAAATGCAGCAAATTCTTCGGGTTGTGTTTCACGGAATTTTTCGAAAACCACCTGTCTGCCAAAGGCAGGCTCGATATCCTGTGCATAGTTGCGAAGCAATTGGTTTTCTGAAGCCAGGGCGCCTTCAAACTTAAGTGAACCTGAAACATCTTCCATGTCGAAAACAACGGTTAAATCCTTACCTGGCTCCAGGTAAACATTCATGCGCTGGCTTCCGGCTGTAATAGTTGCCATAACAGGATTATCAAGCTTAGCTTCGAACACGAAACGTCCCTCCTGTTCTGCTGCAGTAAAGTTTTCTCTGCTGCGGAGTATAAAATCTGTGGTATATCCCAGTTCGGCCTCTTCTATGCCTGCATTTTCAATAACCAGCTCTACACGTGTAATATCTTTTTCAGCAGTGCTGCATGCCAGAAAAGCCGGCAATAGTAGTAAAATCAAAAGTTTCTTCATAGTGTTTATTGAGTTTTAGTGAATGCGCCATAGCGCAGGTTTAACAGTCAAATATTCAGGTAAAGTTAATAATATATTTCAAAGCTTAAATCACTTAATTACTTCAACGGCATGTTTAATCCTTGCCACAACCTCTTCTTTGCCCAGTAATACCATAATTTCCTTAAGGTCAGGTCCCATGCCTGCACCCACCAATGAGAGGCGCAAACCAATCATAAGCTTACCGGCACCAACCTGTTGTGTTTCCATATAATCGTGCAGAGCTTTATCAATGGCCTCTACGGAAAAATCTTCCAGAGCATTTAATATATCAACCACCTGTAGAAGGATAGTTGGCGTGTCTTCTTTCCATTTTTTCTGCACTGTTTTCTCATCGTAGCTTTCAGGCGCTAAAAAGAAGAACGACGATTGATCCCATATTTCGTGAACGAAACTTACCCTGTCTTTCACCATAGAAACAATTTTCACCACTTTTTCCATGGGTTCATGAATGCCTTTGTCTTTCAGAATCAAATCATATAATGCAGCAACTTCTTCATTGTCCTTTTTCAGCAAATACTGATGATTAAACCACCTGGCTTTGGCAGGGTCGAATTTGGAACCGGATTTCCCTACTCTTTCCAGAGTAAAGGTATCTACGAGTTCCTGCATGCTGAATACTTCCTGCTCGGTGCCGGGGTTCCAACCAAGGAAAGCCAGCATATTCACAAAGGCATCGGCAAAATAGCCTGATTCGCGGTAACCTGATGATATCTCACCACTTTTGGGATCGTTCCACATGAGCGGGAAAACCGGGAAGCCCAGCCTGTCTCCGTCACGTTTGCTGAGTTTTCCGTTACCATCGGGTTTCAGCAACAGGGGAAGATGTGCAAATTGGGGCATTCTTTCTTCCCAGCCCAGGCTTCTGTAAAGCATCACATGCAGGGGCAGCGAAGGCAACCACTCTTCACCCCTTATAACATGAGTAATTTCCATCAGGTAATCGTCAACCACATTGGCCAGGTGATAAGTGGGCATACCGTCGCTTTTATACAAAACTTTGTCATCAAGCTGTGAAGTATGCACTTTAACCGTGCCACGAATCAAATCCTGCATAACAATTTCCTCATTTTCAGGCATCTTAAACCGCACTACGTAGGGTTGTCCTGACTCAAGCAATTCGCGGGTCTGCTCTTCTGGCAGGGTAAGCGAATTTTTCATCTGCCCACGGGTACGGGCATCATACTGCGCCATCCCTTTTTCGGCTTCAATGCGCTTACGCATAGCCTCCAACTCTTCCGCCGTATCAAAGGCATAATAAGCCATTTTGTTCTCTATGAGCTGTTCTGCATACTGTCTGTACAACTCTTTACGTTCCGACTGGCGATAGGGCGCATGCGGACCTTCCTTCCCAACTCCTTCATCCCACAAAATGCCACACCAGCGCAAAGACTCCATGATATACTCTTCGGCACCGGGCACAAAGCGTGCCTGGTCAGTATCTTCGATACGGAGCAAAAAGTCGCCACCATGCTTTTTGGCAAATAAATAATTATACAGTGCCGTTCTTACTCCTCCCATATGCAATGGCCCTGTTGGGCTGGGCGCAAATCTTACCCTTACTTTTTTATCGGTCATAACAATTATGCAGTTAAAATATTTTCAGTTAGATAGTTCTTTAACACAACTTTCCCGAACAAAAAAGGACCGGGAAATAGCATTTGCAAAAAAACGAAATTTTGAGCAGAATCGGGGATAAACTTTCTGTCAATTTCCTTACTCATTGAATTTATTGTGAAGAACACAGCATAACAGGTTGCTTTTTGGCTCATTGGTTTCCAGGATTTTCACCCTTTCGAACCTGATTAACGCAATACACTGATTAGCAAAACAGTAAACAACAAATAAAATATTCATTCTCTCATGTGAATTTAAATAAATAATCGTACCTTTGCACCGCTTTTAGCAGTGTAAGCTGAAGGTGAAGGGGAAAATCCCCGGATTTCAGAGTAGCGAGTATCGGGTAAATGTTGAACGCAGTAAGTCAAAAGTCCAACCTCCCGAATTTGCGTTCAGGAAAATATTTACCGACCCCGGGCCAGGTAAAAATACAGCGGCCCAGAATCATAGAACTTTTAATGGAACAAATAATTAAATTCTCAGAGCTCTCACTGAGTGAAGATGTATTGAGTGCAATAACCGAAATGGGTTTTGAAAATGCAACACCCATTCAATCGGGTTCTATCCCTGTAATGCTGCAAGGCAAAGACATGATTGGACAGGCCCAGACCGGTACCGGAAAAACAGCTGCCTTTGGCCTGCCCATTCTGGAACTTATCAACCCTAAACAAAAAAATGTACAGGCACTTATCCTGGCTCCCACACGTGAATTATGCGTACAGATTGCCGGAGAACTGGAAAAAATGTCGAAGTATAAGAATGGTGTACAGGTATTGTCAATCTTTGGAGGCGACTCCATGCAGAGGCAGGTTACCGGGCTTAAAAGAGGCGCCAATATTGTTGCCGGAACACCCGGCCGGGTTATGGACCACCTCAGAAGAGGAACCTTACGTCTTGATAACCTGCAGATAGTCGTGCTGGATGAAGCCGACGAAATGCTTAACATGGGATTCAAAGACGATATTGAAACCATATTGCAGGATACCCCTGACCACAAACAAACCGTAATGTTTTCGGCCACCATGTCGAAACCTATCATGGATATAAGCCGCAACTTTCTTAAAACCCCTGAGCTGATAAAAGTGATGGGCAAAAATGTTACGGCATCTACCATTGAGCAGGTATATTTCGAAACCCGCGGTGCGAAAAAAGGAAAAATCGTTTCCAACCTCGTGCAGCTTCACGACTATCAACTCTCACTGGTATTTTGCAATACCAAAGCCAGGGTAGATATGATTACTGAAGAGCTTCGTGCTATGGGACACAGAGCAGAATCACTGCATGGCGACCTTAGCCAGAATGTAAGAACACAGGTAATGACCCGCTTTAAAAAAGGTGACTTCAACATTCTTGTGGCCACCGATGTTGCCGCCCGTGGGCTTGACATCAACAACGTGGACGCAGTGTTCAATTACGACCTGCCCTTCGATAACGAGTATTACGTGCACAGAATCGGCCGTACAGGTCGTGCAGGAAAAATAGGTATTGCATACAGCTTTGCCGAATCCAGAAAAGATGACTGGAAGATTCAGCAGCTTGAAAAATTTATCAAGCTAAGAATTGTAAAAGGAGAATTACCGCTGGCTGAACAAATGCTTCAGGCAAAAATCGGCAGACTGGAAAGTCACCTGATGAGTATTGCTGCAGATAATGATCTTTCTGATTATGAGAAGGTACTGAATAAGATGTATCAGGATGGTTTTGATGCTCACCTACTTGCGGCCTGCCTGTTAAAAAGCAAACTCGACAAGGAGGGTATCAGCCTTAAACCCGAGGAGGTAGCCCCCCGCAGAGCTAAAACGAAGCAAAAAAATAGTTCAGAAGACTATGGTAAATCGCAGGTATTTGATGACGGCCCCAAAGTTCGACTACACCTTGCATTAGGAAAAAAAGACAAGGTGAAACCCGGCGATATCGTGGGTGCATTAACCGGCGAATGCAAAATAAGCGGCAAAGAGATCGGTGTGATTGATATGTTTGACCATTTCAGCTATTTCGAAATCTCCGAGAACAACGTTAGAAAAGTATTGAAGGGAATGAAGAAGAACACCATTAAAGGGAAAAAAGTACTTCTTTCTATTGCCAGAAACTAAACACATCGCCGACAAGGCGAATATCAGATAAAAAAAAGATTCCTTATGTTGTCGGATGACAGAACATAAGGAATCTTTTTTTTAATAAGAACCGGGGAAGTCCTTTCTTTGTGCTAGTAAAAATAAACAAATACCCTTACAAACATTACCACGCCAAAGGCCATCAGCGCAATACCTACTCCGCGGTTTACCCATACAAGTATGGCCATGTTCAGGTACTTCCTGATATGATTGGCAATAAGGCATTTCAGGCTATCGGTAACAAAAACAGTAATTATTGCCGCAGTAAAAAAGCTAATCACCTCCTTGTTTCCCACCCCATACCGGGCACTCACAAAGCTCATTACCCCCAGCCAGAATATTAGCAGGAAAGGGTTAAGTATATTAAGAAAAAAACCTTTCATTATGTAACGAAAATGCCCTTCACCGGTAACAGTAATTTTCAGTTCCAATCCTTTGCCGGTTTTTGGTTTGTACTTTTTCAGAAAAGTTATCAATCCAAACCCAATGAGGATAAAACCTCCCACTATACCCACCCAGAATTGGTTGGAAGCATCGCTGAGAATTTGCATAGCCCCCAGATAGCTCAAAGAAATCAGTGTAATATCGCTAAGAGCAATTCCTAAGGCAAACAGCAGTCCCGATTTCAAACCCCTATGAATACTGGTTTGCACCAGGGCAATAAAAGCAGGCCCAATCAGAAAAGAAAGGGTTATGCCTAAAATTATACCTTCCAGTAATGAGGATGCCATGCTGAGTTTTATTTATCAGAACGATACTCCTTTACATATTGCTCCCACTCCTGCAGCTGCTTGTTTTTTATCACCCGTGGAAACTTGTTCTGTGCTCCTTCCTTACCCTTCATTCTCATCCAGTCATAAAAAACGTGTGATGGTAATACTTCCACGATTACCTCCCTGATGGCGGCAATGCGTTCCACGCGGTAGTCATCGTTGAGGATTTTCAAATTTTCATCAATGGCATTGGCAAGCTCTGCATGAGAAACAGGGCTGCCGGTACCAATAAACCATTTATGTGCAAACATACTTTCGTGTTTGATGCCTGCCACGGTAAATTCACGAATTTCGATATTTAATTGCTCTTCGGCCATTTTCACTGCCATATTCATATTTTCCTGCGACATATGCTCACCGCAAAGATTTAGAAAATGTTTGGTTCGACCGGTAATAACAATTTCATTAAGCTCAGTTGAGGTAAACTTGATAACATCTCCAATAAGATATCGCCATGCACCGGCGCAGGTACTCAACAGCAGGGCATATTCCGCACCCTCTTTTACCCTGTTTATGGTCAAGGTTTGTGCATCCGGCTTCAGATTCCCTTCCTCATCAAAATTATCAGCATTAAATGGCACAAACTCCATAAAAAGTCCATTGTCAAGCACGAGCTGCATGCTCTGCGTTTTGGGCCGGCTCTGGAAAGCCACGAAACCTTCAGAAGCAAGATAGGTTTCAATATAGGTAAGCGGTTTACCCAGGAGTTTTTCAAAACCTCTGGCATAAGGAGTGAACGAAACGCCACCATGTACAAAAATGGAAAGATTGGGCCAAATCTCGTGAATATGCTGAACTTTGTAATGATCGATTATTTTTTCAATCAAAATCTGCCACCAGGCAGGCACGCCCACGATAACCCCTATGTCCCAGTCTTTGGCACGCTTGACAATTTCATTGAGTTTGGTGGGCCAGTCTCTTTCCTTGGAAATACGCTTCCCGGGTTTGTAAAAATGCTGAAACCAGAAAGGGATATTATTAGCTGTTATTCCCGACAAATCACCCTCATAATAAGTGCCGTTATACTGCAGATGCGTGCTTCCTCCAAGCATCAGGATCCCTTTTTCAAAAAATTCTTTGGGGAACTCATAACGTGCCAGTGAAAAAATTTGCTTGATACTGGTTTTCTTTATTGCCCTGAGCATATCAGAAGTTACAGGAATATATTTACTGGAGGCTTCAGAGGTTCCAGAACTCAATGCAAAATACTTTACCCTGCCAGGCCAACATACATAGGCTTCACCTTGCAGGGAGCGATACCACCATTCTTTAAAAATTTGGTTATAGTCGTAGGTGGGAACCCGTCTCTGAAATTCACTCACCACATCTTTATTTTTCAAAATTTCATGAAACCCGTACTTCTCTCCCATAGCCGTGCCTGCTGCTTTTCGTAAAAGTTTTTTCAGCTCCCTTTCCTGAACAAGACCCGGCTCATTCACTTTAAAAATCACGGGCAGTCGGTTGCGCAACGAAATGGCATGTTTAATTACCGATCCTAATAATGGCATATTTTGATAGTATTAGTTGGGAAATGATGAGAATTGTTGAAATTTTTCGCAAAAATAATCATTGAATCAATATGCTTTTCAAAAAAGACTAAAGTTATCAAATTTACCTAAATATCAATAATAACCCAAAAGCCCGAAAGAACAGTAATTGTCCTTCCGGGCTTTTAGGATACGAATAGTTAGCTCGCTTACAGTTTATCTATCCACTCCTTAACTTCTTCCTGCTTAGGAGCGGGTACATCCATTTTCAGCTTTTTACGCAAACCGCACAGCTGATTGAAAACTTTATTGGGATTGGCTTCTTTTAACGCAGCAGCGTTAGTAAAACCGGCCTGCATCAAAACATCTGCCCAGTGGGCGGGAATACCGGCTTTCTCAAATTCCTCATGACCTTCCGACTCAACAGACGATGATTTTTCCGGACGCATCTGCGGGAAGAATAATACATCCTGAATGGAGTTGCTATTGGTCATAATCATGGCAAGGCGGTCAATACCTATCCCCAGGCCGGCAGTAGGAGGCATTCCATGTTCAATGGCCCGCAGAAAGTCTTCATCCAGCAACATAGCTTCAGGGTCTCCCCTTCTGCCAAGCTCCAGTTGTTCTTCAAATCTTGCACGCTGATCAATGGGATCATTTAATTCGCTGAATGAATTACAAATTTCCTTACCGTTGCAAATAGCCTCAAAACGCTCTACCAGGCCTTCTGCACTGCGGTGTTTCTTGGCCAGTGGCGACATTTCAATGGGATAATCCGTAATAAATGTAGGCTGTATTAATTGTGCCTCGCACTTTTCACCAAAAATTTCGTCAATAAGCTTCCCGCGGCCCATTGTGGCATCCGTTTCTACTCCCAACTCTTTGGCTGCCTTGCGCATCTCTTCTTCGTTCATGGCAGAAATATCAACGCCGGTAAAGTGCTCAATTGCCTCATACATGGAAAACCTTTTCCACGGACGTTTAAAATCAATCTCCTTGTCACCAACGGTTACTTTTGTCGTTCCATGCAAGTCAAGGGTAATTTTTTCCACCATTTCTTCTACCAAATCCATCATCCACTGGTAGTCTTTATAGGCAACATAAAGCTCCATCTGGGTAAATTCAGGATTATGAAAACGACTCATGCCCTCGTTACGGAAGTCCTTGGCAAATTCAAAAACACCGTCGTAACCACCAACGATAAGTCTTTTAAGGTACAACTCATTGGCAATACGCAAATAGAGGGTTGTATCCAGGGTATTATGATACGTTTTAAATGGACGCGCGGCAGCTCCCCCGTAGATGGGCTGTAAAACAGGAGTTTCCACTTCCAGGTATCCTTTGGTAAGAAGGAAGTTTCTCATGGACTGTATAACCATGGCCCGTTGCCTGAAAGTATCTCGAATTTCAGGGTTTACAATAAGATCAAGATAGCGTTGACGATATCTTTGTTCTGCATCCTTAAATGCATCATATACCTGTCCATCTTTCTCTTTTACTACGGGAAGAGGTCTTAAGGACTTACACAGTATTTTGTACTCTTTAACATGAATGGTGATTTCTCCCATCTTGGTAACGAACACGTGCCCGCGTACACCGATTATATCACCGATGTCCAGTAATCTTTTAAATACAGTATTGTAGAAGGTTTTATCCTCTCCGGGGCATATTTCGTCCCTGTTAAAATACAACTGAATTCGTCCGGATGCATCCTGCATTTCGGCAAATGATGCGCTTCCCATAATCCTGCGCCCCATGAGTCTGCCGGCTATTTGCACATCCTGAAAAAGAGAATTATCTTCCGGAAAACGTTTAAGAATATCCTGGGCAGTTGCATTTACATCATATTTTTCTGCCGGATAGGGGTCGATCCCCAAGTCCTGTAGCTCTTTTAAAGCTTCACGTCTGAAACGTTCCTGTTCACTGAGTTTTAATGCCATAATAGATTTTTATTTTACTTCCTTATGTGCTATTTATCGCTTTTGTGCTCATTATCAAAAACTTAACAAAGCCGCACCTATTGCTTAAACAACTTGCAAAGATAAGGAATCCTGCTGTTATGCAGGAAAATCTTTTGACACAAACCCCATCTTTTTTAGCCTATTTGTAAAACAAGCTGATAGCACCATTCATCATGAGTGTGCGGTTAACACTAAAATACAACCTGCTGACTTTTGCAATAATCTTGTAACTTCGCATTCTGTTTTTTAAACCATTTTCAATATGACTTCTTACCTGAAAACAGCCGGGGAGAAATTTCCTCTATTTATCATTTTTCTCTCCCTTCTTTGGCTTACGGCATCCATGAGTCCTGCATTTGCAGGGAAGAACCAGGATAAATTCTCATCGATTAAACCCGGCATGACGGCACATGAAGCAGAAAACATTCTGGGTACAGCAGAAAAGGTAAGAATCGTAGAGCGCTTTCTTTTTGATGAGTGGGGACGGGTAATTGTAAAGAACGGGAAAATTGTGGATATACGGTTATCGGGCAAGGAGGAGAGCTTAAGCCCATTATGGAGGAGATGGGAAATATCTGAAAACAATGAAAACAAATTACGCTACCTGAGAATCGGATTCCAGGAATCAGAAATTACTGCTATTGCAGGAGATTATGACCGAAAATCCATCGGTGAGGACTGGATGTATGGCAATGGGCGGAACATTATTGAGATAACGGAACATCAAGTTGAAACGGTTTACACGCAAAGAGAAACAGGCCTGCAGAGGCTTGACTGGGTAAAGCTTAACTTCAGCAAAACTTCACTGCTGATAATGAATATTACCCTGGCTTTTATCATGTTTGGCGTAGCACTGGAGATAAAGCTGGATAATTTCAGGCAGGTACTCAAAGAGCCTAAATCCATTATACTGGGAATCTTCAGTCAGTTTATGGCATTGCCTGCCCTCACTTTCGTGCTGGTATATTTTCTGCAGCCCACACCCAGTGTAGCATTGGGGATGATACTGGTAGCATCGTGCCCCGGTGGCAATATCTCCAACTTTATGTCATCCCTTGCCAAAGGTAACACTGCACTATCCATAAGTCTGACAGCATTTGCCACACTTTCAGCTGTATTCATGACGCCGGTGAACTTTGCTTTTTGGGGAGGTTTGTATTCTGAAACGGCCAGCATGGTTATACCAATTCGTATTGATTTCATGGAAATATTAAGAACAGTTTTGCTGCTCCTGGGAATTCCCGTGGTAGCAGGAATATGGTTTTCCGGGAAATTCCCACGTGTTACCGAAAAGATCACTCAGCCTTTAAAAAAGCTCTCTATGCTGATTTTTATCGTTTTTGTGGTGTTGGCTTTGCTGGGAAATTTTGAATTTTTCAAATCCTATATCCACCTGATAATTTTTATCGTGCTGGGGCATAATGCTCTGGCATTGTTAACCGGCTTCAGTATTGGCACATTGGGAAGAGTACCCAGAAAAGACAGAAGAAGCCTTACCATTGAAACAGGCATACAGAATTCAGGTCTGGGTTTGGTTTTGATTTTCAATCCCCGGCTGTTTGATGGCTTGGGAGGGATGGCTTTTATCGCGGCATGGTGGGGAATATGGCACATCATTTCCGGGTTAATAATGGCGTATTTCTGGTCAAAAAGGACATTACCCAGCGAAGAATATGAAGTTATGGAAGTAACTACTAAAGAATGAAAAACCAGGATACCAACATTGACAAAAACTCGGTAGCCTATTCTGTATTGAAAGGCTATGTAGATTTCTGTTTTAAAAGGTTTTACAAGGTTCGCTATACAAACAAGGAAAGCATCAACCCCAATGATACCGTTATATTTGCATGCAATCACCAGAATGCACTTATGGATGCTTTGGGATTACTATCCGCTTTCAAATGGCAGCCTGTTTTTCTTGCCCGCTCAGATATCTTTCGCCAGAAAACCGTGGCCAGGATACTGCGATTCCTGAAACTACTCCCTGTATACAGAATCCGTGACGGTTATGACAAGCTGGCAAATAACAACCAGATTTTTGAGCAGACATTTTCCGTTCTGGACAATCATAATCCAATAGCCCTATTTCCTGAAGGAAACCATGTGGGACAAAGAAGACTAAGAACCTTGAAAAAAGGAATTGCTCGTATTGCATTTAATTACCGTCATCAAAACCCGGGAAAGAAGAAAGATATTAAAATAATTCCTACAGGATTAAATTATGCCCATTACCACAAACCGGGAAGTGAATTACTCATACGGTTTAATGCTCCGATAACCTTATCTGATTTCGATAATTCATATGCGCTGAATCCGGCCACAGCAGTAAATCAATTCATGAGTGAGCTTGACAAAAAACTAAAAGAAATCATCCTTCATATTAAAGAAGATTCTTCTACCATTGAATTTATTAGCGATTTATACGCAGCGGCCTTACACAGGGAGGGCGAAGCTGCAGAAACTGTTTTCCAGAGACAAAAGCAACTAATTCTTATTACAGAAAACCTTAAAAAACAACAACCTGAGAGATTTTCAGAACTGGAAACAGAGGTCAAAGCAACCAGGGAATTACTTCAGGCCTATCATCTTTGCACGAATGATATAGCCCTCACAAAAGACCTGACCTCCTACAGAAAACCAATGGAATACATCAAACTTTTGATTACATTCCCGGCATATATTTATGCTTTCCTTCAAAACCTTATTCCATGGTGGGTACTTAATAATCTCCTGATTAAATTAAAGGATCCGCATTTCAAAAGTTCAGTATTTCTTGTAGGAACCATCTTGATTTACCCTATCATACATGCTTTACAAACACTTTTATTTTACCTGATAAGTGGCTCTTCAGTACTTAGTGTCGCATATCTTATAAGTTTGCCAATTAGTTATATTTTTAAAACATGGTGGGACAACAAAAAGGGTATATTAAAAACCATGGGTAATCTGTCGGCCATTGCCGGGCCATTGCAAAAGCATTTTACTGATATTACCAGGATATTGAACTTGTAAACTGCTTTTATTTAAACACAATCCTGGCTCAATATCAAGACCAATACTTTTACCTCCCACCCAGGGACAAAAAAGCAAAACAGAGCTGCCATTAAAGACCTTAGAAGGCTTATTCTCTGTCCTATTAATGTAGGATCTGAATCGCACAGGCTCCGTAGTTTTGCTCCTACACCTTAGTTTGTCGACCTGTAAGGTGCCAGCTGTGCAGGCAGGTGTAAGGATACTCCCATTCTCAACCTTACCCTTGCCTCAACCTAATCCCATAAAAAAAGCCCCAACCAATAAAGGAAGGGGCTTGTAAAAGGTGGCGACCGAACCCTGAGTTTACTCCGGCAAGTTCCCTGAGTGTGTTGTTTCACAAGGCATTTGCCGCAGTGAAACGCCTACACAAAGCAATCCCGACCCTTCGGGAGTACCAGCTGTGCTGGCAGGATTAAGGACACACCCAAACT
>SLOR01000195.1 GCA_007132395.1 Bacteroidales bacterium | reverse complement strand
GTGGTGTAAACTCCCCGGCAAGAGCCTTCCGCAGTGTGGGCGGCAACCCTTTATTTATTGCAAAAGCCAAAGGTGCCAAAATGTGGGACATTGATGGCAATGAATACATCGACTACGTGTCTTCCTGGGGCCCCATGATTGTGGGCCATGCCGATGACAGAGTAATTAAGGCCATTACCGATGCAGCACAGAACGGCACCAGCTACGGCGCTCCCACCGTCGGAGAAACCGAGATGGCCGAGCTGATTAAAAAGATGAAACCTTCCATGGACATCGTGCGCATGGTAAACTCCGGCACCGAAGCCACCATGAGCGCTATGCGCCTGGCTCGCGGATATACCGGCAGGGATAAATTTATCAAATTTGAAGGCTGCTACCACGGTCATGCCGACAGCTTCCTTATCAAAGCCGGATCGGGTGCTCTTACCCTGGGTCTTCCCGACAGCCCCGGCGTTACCCACGGCACTGCACAAGATACTCTCACCGCCCGCTACAACGATCTGGAGGAAGTAGCCAGCCTGTTTGAAAAGCATGGAAGCGAAATAGCGGCTGTAATCCTTGAACCCGTGGTGGGCAACATGGGTGTGGTAATCCCCGAAAAAGAATTCCTGGAAGGACTCAGAGGCCTTACACAAAAATATGGTGCATTACTCATCTTTGATGAGGTGATGACCGGTTTCCGCCTTGCCAAAGGCGGTGCGCAGGAGTATTTCGGTATTACACCCGACATTACCTGCCTGGGCAAAATCATTGGCGGCGGGCTTCCTGTTGGCGCATACGGAGGTCCCAAAGAGATTATGGAGAAACTGGCTCCCGCGGGTCCTGTTTACCAGGCCGGCACCCTCTCGGGCAACCCCCTGGCCATGGCTGCAGGACTGGCAACACTGAAAATTATTGACGAAACGCCCGACTTCCATAAAACCCTGGAAGAAAAATCTGCACGTCTGGAGAAAGGTTTGCGCGAAAACCTGAAACAAACCGGTCATAAAGGTGTTATCAACCGTGTAGGTTCTATGATAACGCTCTTTTTTACAGAACTGGAACAGGTGAAATCTTTCGATGATGCCAACCAATCGGATACGGAGAAATTTGGCAAATATTTCAGATCAATGCTTGAGCAGGGCATTTATATGCCGCCCTCGCAGTTTGAAGCAGCCTTCATTCCGGCATGCATCAGCGACGAAGAAATTGACAGAACCATTGAGGCGAGCTTGAACGCATTGAAGAAACTTTAGTTTTAACAAAGATCAGGGTGTTGGGAATGATGGATGCTTACAAGAGACGAGAGACGAGTGAGTAGCACCAGGGATTAGGAGGCTCACACCTCTAACCTCACACCCCACACCTTTTTATCCATTTGATACAATTTAATAATGTCAAACATATTTCTTGATACCCTCCAGGGTAAAAACACAAATCGTCCGCCGATATGGTTTATGCGTCAGGCGGGGCGGGTGCTTCCCTCCTACCTGGCCTTAAAGGAAAAACATACCTTCTGGCAGATGATGCAGGACCCGGAGTTGGCCGCCAAAGTCACCCTGCTTCCCATTGAGGACCTGGGTGTGGATGCTGCCATATTATTTTCCGACATCCTTGTTATTCCTTACGCAATGGGCATGGGACTGGATTTCACGGATCAGGGTCCTGTTTTCGAAAACCCTTTGCTGCATACCGACGACCCGCTGGGAAAGCTCAACCCTCAGCCGGAAAAGCTCGAATACATCTATAAAGCCATTGATGCCATATTGCAGACCCCGGGCAACACAACGCCCCTAGTAGGCTTTTGTGGCGCTCCGTTAACGGTAATGCTTTTTATGTTGCAGGGACTGGGCACGCGTTCCAACTTCACCGATGCCGAACGCTTCTTCTTCCGCGAAAAGGTACTTACCCGTAAAATGGCTGAAAAGGTTACAGAACTCACTATCGAATACGCCCTTGAACAGGTCAGAAGAGGCGTCTCAGCCTTCCAGCTGTTTGACACCCATGCAGGAAATGTTCCTTTCTCCTATTACCAGGAGGTGTTTATGCCCTCGGTACAAAAGATTGCCGATGCCGTGCGCCAGACCGGCACACCTTTTATCTTTTTCCCAAAAGGGATTGGTACCGGTATCGCCTCCATGAATCATGATGTGTGCGATTTCCTGAGCATCGACTGGCAAACCGATCTGTATACTGCCCGAAAGGTGGTAGACAAAAACGTGGGCCTGCAGGGCAACCTCGACCCCAGGGTATTGTTTGCCGAAACAGAGGTTATCAGAAGAGAACTGCATCGTTATATCCCCTTCTATGAGCAGGAGGACAAATGGATATTTAACCTGGGCCATGGCCTGGTTCCCGGCATACCCGTGGAGAACGTTAAATTTGTGGTGGACTTTGTGAAGCAGGTGCATTGGAAGTGAGGGGTGTGAGGTATGGGGTTTGAGGTGTGAGGTGTGTGTGGGGTATATTGCAGAAGCTGATAGTTGTTGACACATTTGCAGCCTTATGAAGAATATGTAAAAATGACCGGAAATGGATTTTAATATACTGCATAAATATAATAAACCGGGGCCGCGCTATACCAGTTACCCCCCGGCAACCTTTTTTCATCCGGGGGTAAACGCAGAAAGCTACAAGGGGATGCTCAAAGCCTCCAACCGGCAGCAGCCTGAGAATATTTCGCTGTATATTCATATTCCCTTCTGCCCTCAACTGTGCCACTTTTGCGGCTGCAATACCAGTTGTTATCCTTCTGAAAAACTACTTAAGCAATATATCGAAGCTGTAATTACTGAAATTCGTTCTGTTACGAATCTGCTGGACACTTCCCGTCCGCTTACCCAGATACACTGGGGTGGCGGTACGCCCAACTCCATCCCCTTGCATTACGTGGAACAGATTATGGAAGTGCTGCTGAAACACTATTCCCCTGCACCACATGCCGAAATTGCCATGGAGTGTAACCCTGCCTACCTGGAACTGGAACACATCGACCAGCTGGCAGCCATGGGATTTAACAGGCTAAGCCTGGGCATACAGGATTTCAATCCTGCCGTTTTGCAGCATGTCAACCGAAAACCCTCCTTGCACCCTGTTGAGCAACTTGTGGAGCGGATGAAGCAAAACAAAATGGAAGGGGTAAACATGGACCTGATTTACGGGCTGCCCGGACAAACCGCAGCATCCTTCGCCCAAACCATTGAAAAAGCGCTGAGCATTGCCCCTGATCGCCTGGTTACCTTTTCCTATGCCCATGTCCCCTGGGTAAAGGCAGCACAGAAAGTACTCGAAGCCACAGGTCTTCCGGGCCCGGAGGAAAAGCTGGCCATGTTTGAAGCAGCCTATAACCTGCTTACCCAAAACGGTTACGAAGCTATCGGCATGGATCATTACGCCAAACCCCACGATGAGCTTTCCATCGCCCTGAAAAACAAAAAACTTCACCGCAACTTCCAGGGGTATTGCACCCAGGAAACCACCGGGCAGGTATATGGTTTCGGAGCTACCTCCATCAGCCAGCTCAGTGGCGGATACTACCAGAATATCAAAAACACAGAGCTGTACATTCAGTCTGTTGAGCAAACCGGATTTGCAGTGGAAAGGGGCTATGAACTTACCCTCGAGGATTCCATCCGCCGTAGCGTAATCAATGAAATCATGTGCAACGGATTTCTGGATATGGATGCTATGGCAAATCATTTTGAATTATCCACATCTGCCTTGCAATCCATTGTCGGGTTTGATGCCCAAAAGCTAAAACCTTACCAGGAGGACGGCCTGCTAAGCCTGGAAGG
>SLOR01000162.1 GCA_007132395.1 Bacteroidales bacterium | reverse complement strand
GAGGTGGAAATTACCGGACACGATTTTGAACAGCTCAACGAAGTAGCATTGCGTATTGAGTCGGAGTTACGTCAGATTGGTGGTCTTACCAACGTAGAAAACACCATTGACCCAGGCAAAGCCGAATATGAAATTCGTGTGGACAAGGAAAAAGCATCGGAGCTGGGGCTCAACTCAGCCATGGTTGCCATGCAGGTGCGCCAGAGCATCTATGGTGCCGAGGCAGGTGAATTCAGCGAAAGCGGAAACGAATACAACATCATGGTACGATATGCACCCGCATTCCGCAGCTCACCCCAGGACCTTGGCAACATCATGATAAGCACCCTCACCGGGCAAAAAGTTCCCGTGCGTGAAATTGCCACCATTGAGCAGGTGCGCGGACCGCTGGAAATACGCCGTGAAGAACAGCAGCGTATCGTAAAAGTTACCGCCGACCTGGATGGTATTTCCCTGGGCGACGGCGCCCTGAAGGTACAGCAAATGCTGGAGCAGTTTCCCCATCAGCCGGGAATCGGCGTTGAGCTGGGCGGCCAGATTACTGATCAGGGCGATTCTTTCGCCAGCCTCAAACTCATCTTCCTGGCAGGCATCCTGCTGGTTTACATGGTGATGGCATCGCAGTTTGAATCGCTCAAAGACCCTTTCATCATCATCTTTGCCATTCCGTTCTCTGTAATTGGTATCGTATGGGCCTTCGTAATAACCGGCCTTACCCTGAGTGTGGTAACCTTTATCGGCGCCATCATGTTGCTGGGTATCGTGGTAAACAACGGAATTGTACTGGTTGACTACACCAACCTGTTGCGCAAAAGAGGCTATAAGCTCATCGATGCTGTGCAGGAAGGTGGCCGCTCCAGGCTGCGCCCCGTATTGATGACCAGCTTCACCACCATCCTGGGAATGGTGCCTATGGCACTTTCCACCGGCATGGGCGCCGAAATGTGGTCACCACTGGGCATCACCATCATTGGCGGACTGCTGGTATCAACCGTCATTACCCTGGTGCTGATACCGGTGATTTATACAGTGTTTAATATAAGTGCGATTGGAAGATAAAGCTGGAAGGGAGACGGGAGAAGAGAGAGGTAAGACGAGTGACGAGTGAGCAGATGATTTGTGCTGATAAATGTTGATTTGTGGAAGTTTGTTCTTTGTTTTGTTGATTGAGGATTGTGGAGGGAGAAGTGTTGAGAAACACTTCTTTCCTCTGCAACTCACCTCAATAACTCAACCCCGCATTCCTTAAGTCCCGGGAACTCCGCCTCACTTCGATAACCCATTAACCCAATAACTTAATAACCAATAACTAATTCATAACTCATAATTCAAAATTAACATCATGCATATCATATACTGCACCTGCAACATCAGTGTTCAGGAACAATTACTGGAAATCATAGAGGCTTGCAACATCCGCGAATACCAGGTAATCGACCAGGTAAAAGCCAAAAATAAAATAGCAGACCCCCGTTTCAACGACCCGGTGTGGCCCGGTTATAACTCAGCCATATTTATGCAGGTAAAAGAAGCCGAAAAGGTGGAAATCCTGTCGCAAAAAGTAAAGGAATTCAACACCAATGCCTTCAACCCTGCCGAGCTGGTTACTTTCTGCGCCTGGCCTATGTCGCATTACTTTTTTCAATAAACTTTTAAAATGAGAAGCGCCTTAACCTACATACTTCTTTCAGCCGTTTTGCTAATGTCCCTCAATGGACCGGTAAAGGCACAGGACATCCTCCTTGAGCGCTCCCTTGAGCATAGCCAGGACAAGCAGGGTGCTGTGATTATTCCCTTTGCATTTTACCTGCAGACCCTGGGTGTGGCAGCAGCTGTAGATGTAGCTGCCAGAGGATTGCTGCAGCCACAGGATGTATCGAACGTGGTATTGATGTACAGCACCAACGGCTCGGCATATCTCTATGGTGAAATGTTTTACCTGCAGATTCCCGGCATAGAAAGGTTATTTGTAAACACCTTTGTGGATCTGGCCCATTATGGGGCACTTGATCTTTATAGCGGGCCCAATCCTGAATTTGGCGGTCAATGGGCCGGACGCAACGATTCGCATAAAGACAACTATTTTCGCATCAAAAGCAACAGTGCAGCCATGCAGCTTCAGGGAAAGTGGCTTTTGCCTGTTGGCCTGGGCCGCGACCAGATCATCTCCACCATTGAGCTTGACCGGGGAATACCTGTATCGGGCTTTACAGGCGGCCATGGCCCTGTGCTTTTTAACGGACGCACTTTTCTGGAAACCACCATGTTTTACCGGAATCAGGACTTGAAATTACCCATGGGCAAGCAAAACCTTACCACAGCAGGTTATGCAACAGGCTTATTAATGGAAAATGTAGACTTCAGGGAAAACCCCTCGCGGGGAAGCACCCTGGAAGCAAGATATACCAAGGGCACAAAGGCATTCAACAGCACCGTGCCCTGGCAAATGGCAGAAGCATCTTACAGCAGATTTTTCACTCTACCTGAAGGTATCAGAAGGCAGCGTGTCCTGGCACTATCGGCATGGTCGGCTTATGTTTCTTCATGGGATGATTATACAGTTAATGAGACAGAGATTATGCCCCACCGACCCTCGCCTTTCCTGGGGGCAAGCCTGGGTGGCAGGTTTCGTTTCAGAGCCTACCCCGAAGCACGATTTTCGGATAAAGCCACATTGTACTATACCGCTGAATACCGCTTTATCCCACACTTTAACCCCCTGGCCAACTGGGATTTTGTACAACGAATTGGGGTGCGTAACGACTGGATACAGTGGGTATTTTTTGCCGAGGCAGGACGTGTTGCCCCTTCATGGCAACTGAGGATGCTGCACGAGGACTTGAAATACTCTGCGGGCGCTGGCTTCAGACTATTTGCCAATCAGATGGTTGTGAGAGTAGATGCCGGGGTCAGCAACGAAGGGGCCCAGGTGCAAATGTTTATCAACCAGGCATTTTAACAGCAGTTCTCTCCGGTTATAGAAATCCGGAGAGCAGAGCCCCATCAGGAATCAACATGACCTTGCAACGAAACAGCAAATTAAAAGATAAGAGATATGATAAAATATGAAATTAACCCCGGCTTTAATTGCCTGAAAAATTTTATTCTTAGTATGCATGAGCTGTTTCCTGATTTTGAAACTACCCTTCAAAACTCGCGCAACCATGTAAAGGTAACTGAGCACAACGGCATAAAACTCTGTATCAAATCATTCGGCAACACCAATCCCATTAACCGGATAGTATACAGCTTTTTACGAGCCTCCAAAGCAGAGAGATCCTACAACTATGCCCTGAAACTTCTGCACAAAAACATCAAAACACCCGAGCCGGTAGCATTTATAGAATACTTTGACAAAAACAGGGTATTATCAAGCAGCTACTACATATCCATATATCAGGAGCACGACTTCCTTTTAACTGATATTTTTGACTTTGAGTTATCCGATCGCCTGGATGTACTGGCCAGCTTTGCACGCTACGCCTGCAATAACCTGCACGATAATGGCATTTTCCACAAAGACTTATCCTCTGGCAACATCCTGATAAAAAACAGAGCGGATGGCCAATATGATTTTTACCTGATAGACCTGAACCGTATCCGGTTCCGCAAAAGATTGAGTTTTCGCCAACGGATGTCAAATCTTAAACGCATTAACGGTACCATTATCTGCCTGGGCACCATTGCCCATTTTTATGCTTTGGAACACAGAGGCAATTCTGTATATGGCGCCCTGAAACTGGGACTGGAGAGACTTGCATGGCTGAAACACAAAAGAAGAAAGAAAAAGTTTAAAAAGCT
>SLOR01000184.1 GCA_007132395.1 Bacteroidales bacterium | reverse complement strand
GTCAGATTTCTTTTTCTCTTCTTAGATTTTTTGGTAAGGATGTGGCTTTTGAAAGCATGCTTACGCTTAATTTTACTGGATGCGGTGAGAGTGAACCGCTTTTTGGCTCCGGATTTTGTTTTCATTTTAGGCATTTGAATTCAAAATTTAGAGATTTACAAATATGTGTAATAAACGAAAAAATTACTTTTTCTTCTTGGAAGCAATGAGCATAATCATCCTTTTACCTTCCAGCTTGGGCATTTGCTCTACCTTGCCGAGTTCTTCCAGTTCCTGGGCAAATCTCAGCAGTACAACCTCGCCCTTTTCTTTATAGATGATGGAACGGCCTTTAAAGAATACGTATACCTTAAGCTTGGCGCCATCAGAAAGAAATTTTTGAGCATGTTTGAGTTTAAAGTTAAAGTCATGATCATCGGTATTAGGACCCAGCCTAATTTCCTTAATTACCACTTTAGCAGCATTGGCTTTGATATCCTTTTGCTTCTTTTTCTGGTCGTAAAGGAATTTTTTGTATTCAAGGATTTTACAAACCGGGGGATTGGCTCCGGGTGCTATCTCAACCAAATCCAAACCTTGCTCATCGGCCAAAGCCAAAGCTTCCTTGATTTGCAGAATCGCTGGCTCCATATTATCTCCTACTACCCTAACCACGGGAGCCTGAATTTTTTCGTTGATTTTGTGTGGGTCTTCCGGTTTTACAAAACCTCTGCGGGGTCTTGGTCTAAAAGGTGTTGCTATACTACTGTCCTCCTTACTTTTGTGAATATTAAATATGTGTATTTATAACTTCAAGATATTGTATGTACTTACGTTTAAAAAGCCGTAAGTTCCTTAATTTCATTATCAACAAGCTTGATGAAATCTTCGGGGCTGAATGTACCTAAATCACCTTGCCCGTGTTTTCTAACCGACAAAGTGCCTTCATTTTCTTCTTTTTCCCCCACGATAATCATGTAGGGAATCTTACGGGTTTCCGCGTCACGAATCTTTTTTCCTGTTTTCTCACTGCGCTCGTCAATGAGGGTGCGAATTTCGGAATTATTTAGCAAATTTAAAACTTTTTTTGCATAATTCTCGTATTTCTCGCTGATAGGCAGCACGATAGCCTGTTCAGGAGTGAGCCACAGAGGGAAATTTCCGGCGCAATGCTCAATGAGAACCGCCACAAATCGCTCCATCGAGCCAAAGGGAGCACGGTGTATCATTACCGGGCGATGCTTCTGGTTATCGCTGCCTGTATATTCAAGTTCAAAGCGATCGGGCAGGTTATAGTCCACCTGAATGGTGCCCAATTGCCATTTGCGGCCCAGGGCATCTTTCACCATAAAGTCAAGTTTAGGTCCGTAGAAGGCTGCTTCTCCCATTTCCACCTCGGCTTTAATACCTTTCTCCTCCACTGCTTCAATAATGGCTCTTTCGGCTTTTTCCCAATTTTCATCGGTACCGATATATTTTTCACGGTTTTCAGGATCACGAAGGGAAATCTGAACGCCGTAATCTTTAAAATCAAGCGCTCTGAAAATGTAAAGGATGATATCCATTACCTTCAAAAACTCTTCCTTCACCTGGTCGGGGCGACAGAATATGTGCGCATCGTCCTGTGTAAATCCTCTTACCCTTGTAAGGCCATGCAGCTCGCCACTTTGCTCATAACGGTACACTGTTCCAAATTCAGCCAGTCTCAGGGGCAGGTCCTTGTAAGAATATTGCCTGGTTTTATAAATTTCGCAATGGTGCGGGCAGTTCATGGGTTTTAGCAAAAACTCTTCTCCTTCGGCGGGGGTTTGTATGGGCTGGAAAGAATCCTTCCCGTACTTTTCGTAGTGTCCGCTGGTGATATACAGGTTTTTACTACCAATGTGCGGGGTAATTACAGGCAGATAGCCGGCTTTACGTTGCACATTTTTAAGGAATTTCTCCAGGTTTTCGCGTAGTTGAGCTCCTTTGGGAAGCCATAATGGCAAACCTTGACCTACACTGGGAGTAAAGGCAAACAATTCCATTTCGCGGCCAATTTTTCGGTGATCGCGTTTTTTGGCCTCCTCCAGCATTTCCAGGTATTCGGTAAGCTGCTTTTGTTTGGGGAAGGTAATGCCATAGACCCGGGTAAGTTGCTTGCGGCTTTCGTCGCCACGCCAGTATGCACCGGCGATACTCAGCAGTTTTACTGCCTTAATAGGACTTGTATCCATAAGGTGAGGGCCGCGACACAAATCGGTAAAATTGCCCGATTCGTAAATACTGATGGTTCCGTCCTCCAGGTCCTCCAGCAAATCTACCTTGTATTCATCACCTTTCTTGCTGTAAAAATCCAGTGCTTCTGCTTTGGGAAGTTCTTTTCTTTTGAAATCCTGTTTCTGGCGGGCCAGTTCCAGCATTTTCTTTTCAATCTTATCGAAGTCGTTGCTGGAGATGGTTTTATCGCCCAGGTCAATATCATAGTAAAACCCGTTTTCAATATCCGGTCCTATACCAAATTTGGTTCCCGGGTATAGCGTTTCGATGGCTTCGGCCATAAGATGGGCAGATGAGTGCCACATGGTAGCTTTGCCGTCCTTGTCATCCCATGTATTGAGTTTTATTTTGGCATCCTGGCTGATGGGTCGGTTCAAATCCCACACATCGCCGTTAACGCTTATGGAAAGCACGTTGCGTGCCAGACCTTCACTTATGCTTTTGGCTATTTCGAGGCCGGTTACGCCTTGGGGGTATTCACGTACAGAATTATCGGGTAGTGTTATTTTAATCATAGTTTTACTTTGAAATTCAAGGGTGCAAAGGTACAAAAAAATATCACTGATGCTTCCTTTTGTTTGATAATTAAAAGGAATAACAAGAATTTACTGCGATAAAAAAGTGAACAGAAAAGGTCAGGGAGTCATCCTTTTGATAAGGCGAAGTTTGTGGGAGTATTTTCCGGTGTCGGAATTAAAAATTCCGTGATGGTCAACCTTATCAATTCTCACTTTCCCGTGGGCATGTATAATATGGGCATCGTCAAGCATTATTCCCACATGGTGTATAATTTCCTCCTCATTGTCAAAAAACATCAGGTCGCCGGGTTGTGCTTCATGAATGAGATTGAGCATTTCTCCCTGGGTGGCCTGCATAGAAGCATCGCGAAGTATATTAATGCCGCACATTTTATATACCAATTGTGTAAAGCCGGAGCAGTCCATCCCCATGGCTGTTTTGCCTCCCCACAGATAGGGTGTATTCAGGAACAGCAGCGCATGCCGGGTAATTTCATGAAAATTAATGTTATCCATACTCTCCATGCTGCCCAGGTAGGTGTATTGATCACCTGCCATAACAAAAGCATTGTTCTCTACATTATAAAAGATACTTCCGGCGCTTACCAGCATTCCGGTTTTTGTATTTCTGTTTTCCAATACCTGCACCAAATCGGTACTTATCCAACGAGGGCTAATTGTCAGCACATCAAATTCCTCTTGAGAAAGCCGCTGGATTTGAATAGCTGAAATCCAGCCCTGATAACCATCGTCGTGCAGTTTCACCAGGCACCATTCCTTGTTTTGTTCCAGTACCTGCATCAGTTCTCCGAACAACACCTGACTAACCATTTCACTTCTGTGAGTAGGTTCGCTTCTTAAAGGTGCAGCACCTGTTAAACAAATTGCATGTTTCATACCTTTACTTTTTGAGGTAAAATTATGTAAAATACTTTAATTACATATTCAGGCTCAAAGGTTAATTATTAACTTCGCAACAGATGTTGCTACAGCGCTAACTAAGTAATTTTTTGAATGAAGAATATTTTTATCTGGCTTCAGGAAAATTTTTCCAATATAATACG
>SLOR01000219.1 GCA_007132395.1 Bacteroidales bacterium | reverse complement strand
CCTTGCCTGCCATCCCATTTCCAGCCCCAGTTCATATATAAGTCTTTCGCTGCTTATAGCACCCAGAGTCATCTGTCGTGGAAAAGCAATGGTGCTATCAAGGCGCATGGCCAATCCCCATTCGGCATCCATGGCCACAAAAAGAGGGGTTTGCATCTGGCGCTGCCAGCGGTTGGTGCGGTTGAGCTGGGCAGAAGGTCCGCCACGGAAAAAGATCACACCCCCGATATTATAGTCACTCAGCTGTTTTTCCAGCCTGTCGTAATACCGCTGATTTTGGTTACTCTGCACTTCTACCATGAAAAGCTGTGCTATCCGTTGATCCAGACTAAGGGAATGAAACACAGAATCAACCCAGGGAGTAGTGTAGTCGGCAGGGGGCGAAAAAGATTTTCCGCTGAGGTGCGATGACAGCTCCATGGAGGAGGCCCGTGCCTGAAAACAAATGAACGTGATTAAAATCAACAGATATGATGGGGAAAACTTATTCAAAGTCATGGGCAAAAAGTGTTAAATATAATTTCGGGCATTATTTCAGCCCTGTTTCCTGCTCTGTTGCTGCATTCTTTTCCAGAATAATTTCGCATTTAAGCCCTTTCTTTCTTACACATTAACATGTCGGGGAGATACCTCAAAGCAGCATGAATACTTATAACTATGCAGAGCAGAATAAGTTTATGCAAACCTACGTATTTTTTTAGATTTTAAATATCGTGTAAACCACAAATTCAATGATATTTTTTATGTAGATTGGTGTATATTAGCAAGCTCAATAACCAAAACATCACACCACAAGACTGATGTAATGCAAACAGACTTTCACAGCCTGCCCGAAGCTCTGCAAACTCCCCACCAGGTAAGAAAACTTGATCTTACCGATCAAAACATAAGTGAGTTGCCCCATACCATCGGTAACTTTAGGTTTATTAAAGAGTTGCACCTGGGGAAAAATCAGTTGAGTTATCTGCCCAGAGAAATATTAAGCCTGAAGCATTTACGCGTTTTGAGGGTGCCTCAGAATCGTTTTTTTGATTTTCCTGTGGAAGTTACCGCACTACCATTGCTGGAAGAGCTTGATCTTAGAGAAAATAAGATACATGAGTTGCCCGTGCAAATCAGAAATTTTACCCGCCTTAAACGCCTGTCGCTGGCATGGAATAACCTGCAATGCCTGCCCCGGGAATTCGGATTCCTGGGAGCGCTTAAGTATGTTGACTTGAAATACAACAAACTAACCCGGTTGCCGGCAGAAATAGGCAGGCTGAGAGAATTAAGGGTTGCTGATTTTGACTGGAACCACCTGCGGGAATTACCCGAAAGCTTTGGCAACCTTAAAAAACTGCGAAAGCTCAGCCTTGCAGAAAATAAATTTGAGCAGATTCCCACTGCATTTGCCTTGCTGGAAGGGCTGGCATACCTGGATATGAGCTGGAATCTCATAGCAAAACTTGACCATACACTGGCAGGATTGCCTTACTTGAGAATATTGGATGTGCACAACAATCGCATAAGTGAGATTGCCCCGGGATTTTGTAAGTGCAGAAACCTGAAATATTTTAATGCAAAGGGCAACCGTATCGGCTTTCTTCCTTATGCATTCAATGAGCTTCAGTCACTTTATAGTCTGGATATTTCCGAAAACCAGCTGGAGGAATTTCCCGGTCTGTTTTGCCAACTCAAAAAACTGACACATCTGAATCTCAGGTTTAATAATATTTCCAGGTTGCCTGCCGATATATCATGCCTAAGCAGGCTGAAAAGCCTTTACCTGGGAGGCAACACACTCACCTATCTTCCGGCAGCGGTGTTTAAAATGGAAAATCTGGCTTACCTGGGCCTTACTGAAAACAAATTGCGGGATATTACCATAGATAGCTCTGAAAACTCATTACTGCAAGGGCTATACCTGGGAGGAAACCCCATTAACAAACCGGTTTTTGGCCTGCAGAAACTTCGCTACCTAAAGCAGCTCACGCTTTCAAGGTATATTTCCAATAAAGAAGATATATGTTCTCTTTTGAGCGAAATTCCTGTGGAGATTCAATAGTGCCGTTTACAACTGCAGTTCTTTCCAGTTTCCTCTTTTCAGGGCAATAAATGCAAACAGTCCCATCACCGAAAAATATACCACTTCAACCATCCATACAACATTTGCAGGTGCATTAAAGCCCACGGCCAGAATAAGGGTGGTAAGCAGGTAAAAGATTATACAAAGGATTTCGATTTTTAGTGCAAGCATAGTTTTACCCGTGCCCGACAGGCCATTAAAAAGAATCATTCCCACCGAAAAGGCAATCATCGCCATACTGATTACACGAAGTAATGGCAGGGTCGCTTCAATGAGTTGCGGACTATCCGTATAAAACCTGATTATGGGATGAGGGAAAAATATAATAATCTGGATGAGCAACAGGTTAATGGCTACTCCAATAACCAACACTCTTAAAATGAGTGGAACTACCAAATCCTGTCTTCCTCTTCCAATGGTATTGCTTACCAGCGTGTTTACAGAAGCACTTAACCCCCATACCGGAATCATAAGTACCATGTAAATGCTTCGGGTTATGTTAGAAGCAGCGAGGGCTGTTTCGCCAATTTGTTCTATGATGAGAAAGAATATAAACCAGGCAGAAAAAGAAAAAAAGTACTGGAACATTACCGGTACAGAAAGGCTTAGCAACGAATCCAGTAACTCTCTGTTGATTTTGCGCAAATGGAAAAGCCTGAAGCGGAGATGATCTTTACGCAAGAAAACCCAGCTAATGTAAAAAATAAAAGTAAAAAACTCAGCGATGTTGGTGGCCAGGGCAGCCCCGGCAATTCCCATCTCGGGAAAGCCGTAATGGCCGAATATCAAAACATAGTCCAGCACAATATTGATGGTTGCCATTACAAATGTGCTGAGCGATAGTACCTTAGTCTGGGTGTTGCCAATATAGAGTCCGTTAAAGCCCAGCACAAGAAATCCGAACAGCAAACCATATTTCCTATAGCTGATAAAGGCAAGACTTTCGTGCAAAATTGCTTCAGAGCTGATAAAATGCTGAAGAAATGCCGGGGCCAGATAATGCAGGATAAACCAAAGCATGATAGCGACAATGGCAAGCACCAGCTGGGCATGGTCGAAAATGCTGCCTATTTCCGACAGGCGCATTTCTCCGTTGCGGCGGCCAATCATGATTTGTGCTCCTACCGCAAAGCCTGTTCCCAACATTACCAGGCACAGATAAAATACACCTCCAATGGCTGCTGCTCCAAGGGTTACTTCAGATACCCTCCCTAAAAATGCCGTATCAATTACCAGCATGATATTCTGTGCTACCAGCCCGATGATAATGGGGTAAGATATTTTCCAGATATCACGATACGTAAATAATGATGTTTGCAAAACGAATTATTATTATTTGTTATACAATTTTATCCTCATCTTCAATCCCGAAACACTTCGCTCAACCTCAATCCCGAATCGCACACTCTCGGAATCCCGAATTCCTTTAGTCTCGGTACTTCGCTTCGCTCAGCCTTAGCTTTAATCTTAATCTATATATAATACCAGTCCTTTTAAATATTCTCCCTCAGGATGAAAGGCATTTACCGGATGGTCTGCCGGCTGGCTCATCTGATGTAAAATCCTTGCACTTCTCCCGGCCTGTATGGCACCTGCTATTACAGCGGATTTAAACAAGGGCATATTAACCACCTGAGAACAGGAAAATGTAAACAATAATCCTCCTGGTGAAATTTGACGAATGGCTTCTGCATTCAGCCTTGTGTATGCCTGCAGAGCGTTGTGTCTGGCTTTGTTATGCTTGGCAAAAGCAGGAGG
>SLOR01000037.1 GCA_007132395.1 Bacteroidales bacterium | reverse complement strand
TGCCTTTGTCGTTATCCTACGACCATCGTGTTATCGACGGGGCCGATGGTGCCCGCTTCCTGAGGTGGCTGTGCGAAGCCATGCAAAACCCTTTATTAACCATGTTTTAATGTGATTTTATAATGGCAGACAAAAAACAACTCATAATACTTGGCGCGGGACCCGGTGGCTATGCCGCCGCCTTCCAGGCTGCCAACCTCGATTTGAATGTCACCCTCATCGACCCCAAGCCCGACCCCGGTGGGGTATGCCTTTTTCATGGCTGCATACCCACCAAAGCACTGCTGCATATTGCAGCGGTAAAGGATGAAGCCGCAAAAGCTGCCGATTGGGGGCTAAGCTTCGGAGAGGCAAAAGTGGATATCGACAAGGTGCGCACCTGGAAAGAATCGGTAGTAAAGCAACTTACCGGTGGTCTTGGCCAACTAGCCAAAGCCCGCAAGGTGGAGTACCTGCAGGGAATGGCAAAACTTACCGGCAAAAATACCCTGGAGTTTTCCCCGGCCAAAGGCGATAAAAAAGAGATAGCATTCGAAAACCTCATCATTGCCACCGGGGCAACGGCTTCAGCCCTGCCCGATGTGCCTTTCGATGAAAATGTGATGAATGCCGAAAAGGCACTTGAACTCAAAAACGTACCCAAACGCCTGCTTATCGTGGGGGCAGGGTATATCGGTCTGGAGATGAGCGTGATTTATAAATCGCTGGGCTCCGATATTACCATTGCCGAGTTTACCTCCGACATTTTGCCTGGCCTGGACCAGGACCTGCGCGATGTTTTCAAAAAAGAACGCAAAGACCTGATGCAGGATACAATGTTCAACACCAAAGTGGTTTCGGTTGCAAAAAAGGGCAAAAAGATGGAGGTGGAGTTTGAAACCAAGGATGGCGACAAGAAAAAGGAAAGCTTTGATAAAGTGCTGGTGGCCATTGGCGGAAAGCCCAATACCAAAGGCATCGGGCTGGAGGAAGTTGGTGTGGAAACCGATGACCACGGCTTCGTTAAAGTGGACCTGGTGCGACGTACGAATGTGAAAAATATTTACGCCATTGGCGATGTGGCCGGTCAGCCTATGCTGGCCCATAAGGCATCGCACGAAGGACGCGTGGCTGCCGAGCATATTGCAGGGCACAAAACGGCCTACGAGCCCAAAGCCATTCCTGCAGTGGTATTCACCGACCCGGAAATCGCCTGGACCGGCCTTACTGAAACAGAGGCCAAAGAGCAGGGCAAAAAGGTGGAAGTGGCCAAATTCCCCTGGGCAGCATCGGGAAGAGCTGTTACCCTGGGATTGAAGAATGGCCTTACCAAGCTCATTATCGACCCTGAAAACGACAGGATACTGGGAGCAGGTTTCGTGGGTAAAGAAGCCGGAGCTATGGTAGCCGAAGCAACCCTGGCTATCGAGATGGCAGCCGTGGCGCGCGACCTGGAGCTTACCATACACCCGCACCCCACCCTCTCCGAAACCATTATGGAGGCGGCTGAGGTGTATTACGGCCACGCAACCCATATTCATAAGAAAAAGAAGAAATAGGCGTAACGGCTTATGGAAAAAACGACGCCGGGAGCAAACTTGTTTTCCGGCGTTTTTTAACGTCAGAAAAAAGAATTGTGGTTAATTAGCTGTAAATATGTAAATACCCCAAATTTTAAGGGGTCAAGTCCAAAAATCGTCATAATTTTACTCTTTCCTTCATTAACCCTAAAAAAATCAGGCTATGACTGCACTTGAAATTGAAAACCTGGATTTTGATTTCCTGACCCTGGAAGATTACGATATGTTGAGTGATGCCGTGAAACAGGCATACCCCGAATATCAAAACACCTGGTGGGAAAAACCCAAAATCAGAAAGCTGGTAAAAATCTTCCCGGAAGGGCAGGTAGCTATTAAGGTAAATGGAGAGATTGTGGCCTGCTCCCTTACCATTATTGTGAATTACGACAAATTTTCTGACAATCATAATGTTAAGAAAATTACCAAAAACTATACTTTCGATTCTCATGATGAAGAGGGCGATATGCTTTACGGTATCGATATTTTCGTAGTGCCCGAATTTCGTAACCTTCGCCTGGGACGAAGGCTCTACGACTACCGAAAAGAGCTGTGTGAAAAGCACAATCTCAAGGGAATTGTAGTGGGAGGCCGGATTTCGGGCTATCAGGATTATGTGGACGAATACACCCCAAAAGAATACATTGAGCAGGTAAAACGTAAGGAAATAGATGACGATATCCTTAACTTTCACCTGGCCAACGATTTTTATATTTCCCGCATTTTAAGGGGATACGTGGAAAGTGAAAATGCCAGCAAGGAATATGCGGTACTGCTAAAGTGGGATAATATCTACTACGAGAAGCCATCAGAACAGGTGGAAAGCAAAAAGAATGTGATTCGACTGGGCTTGATACAGTGGCAGATGCGTCCTTACAAAGACCTTGGCGAACTCATGCAGCAGGCCGAATATTTTGTAGATGCTGTGGCCGATTACCGCAGCGACTTTGCACTTTTTCCCGAGCTTTTCAATGCACCGCTCATGGCGCAATACAACAACCTTGATGAGCACGAAGCCATCAGGCAGCTGGCCGACTATACAGAGGAAATTACCCAGCGATTTACCGAGCTGGCCATTGCATACAACATCAATATCATTACCGGCAGCATGCCCGAATTGCGCGATAATACCCTTTACAATGTGGGCTATTTGTGCCGGCGCGATGGTACTACCGAGCGTTACGAAAAACTCCACGTAACCCCCGACGAAGCCCGGATATGGGGTCTGCAGGGAGGCAAACAACTCAAAACTTTCGATACCGACTGCGGCAAAATAGGCATCCTCATTTGTTACGATTCAGAATTTCCGGAGCTCAGCCGGCTGCTGGCCGACGAGGGAATGGATATTTTGTTCGTGCCTTTCCTCACCGATACCCAGAATGGTTTTTCGAGGGTTCGCCACTGTGCTCAGGCCCGGGCCATTGAGAATGAATGCTATGTGGCCATTGCCGGTAGCGTGGGCAACCTTCCCAACGTGCACAACATGAATATTCAGTACGCCCAGTCGATGGTATTTACGCCCTGCGATTTCGCATTCCCCTCCAATGGAATAAAAGCCGAAACCACTCCCAATACCGAAATGATTTTGATTGTGGATGCCGAAATTGATGCTTTGCGCGAGCTGCATGAGTTTGGAGCAGTGAGAAACCTAAAGGACAGGAGAAAAGATATTTTTCATTTGAGGAAAGCTTCCAAAAGTGCCTGACCTGATGTCGTAAAACCATATTGCTATGATTATCTTAAAATCCAACTTTTCACAAGGGCGGGTTGCCAAATCTGTGGCAATTACGCTGATACTGATTGCTTTTTATCTGCCTGCAAACGGGCAGGGTGAAGCATCTGCAGATTATGCTACCCTTACCGGAAAAATTCACTTTTCCGAAACTACCACTACCTATCAACCGAAAATGGCGATATGGTCAGATACGCTTACAACCCCTCTTGATGTTACATTTCTTCCTTCAAGCCCGAAAGGCTCCCTGGTATTTCAGGCATACGTCCCTTCACCCGCTTCCTTTATCCTGGAAATTGCCGGCGAAACCGGTGCAGGAAGGATGCTGGTAAGCCCTGAGAGTTTGCAGGACACCCTCCATATCCATTACCCGGTAATAGAAACCATTGTTTTTCTCCATACCAACGACCACCACTTCGACATCAATTTGATGGAGGAGCTGGAAGAAAAGATTACTGAAATCCGCAACGAATACGCTGATGTGTTTCTGTTTGATGCGGGAGATGTTTTTGTGAGACATCCCCACCGCTGGATAGTGAACGACACCCTGGTTAAAG
>SLOR01000093.1 GCA_007132395.1 Bacteroidales bacterium | reverse complement strand
TCTTTCGTTTGTTTGTCGTGTCGTGATAATTGTATTTCAGATAATTAATATGAATTTCTGCAATTTTACGAGAAAAATTTTTGTTCTGGCATGTGACAACATGTTATCCGTTGGCTAAAACTGACGGATTGGATAGCTTTAAAGACAAGTGGGCTTTAGCCCCATTTTTTAATCTGGCAAGAATGCGGATAATCATATTAATTTATACAGTTTTAATAAGATAGAAATTTTTCTTTCCTTTTTGGGCAAGAATATACTTCTCGTTCAAAAGGGAAGAAGCATCTACCTCAAACTGATCGTTTACTTTGTTTTTGTTGATGCTGATACTTCCCTCCTTCAGGGCTCTTCTGGCTTCGCCCTTGGAACTGAGAATCTGTGCATCGCCACCCAGGAAATCCACCACGTTGATGCCGGCTTGCACCTCTGCTAATGGGATTTCAAACATGGGCACCCCTTCAAAAACATCCAGTAAAACTTTCTCAGGAAGGTTCTGCAGGGTTTCGGTAGTTCCTTTGCCAAAAAGAATTTCAGAAGCTTCTACGGCCATTTTGTAATCATCTTCACTGTGCACCCTGATGGTAATATCTTTTGCCAGAGCTTTTTGCAGCAATCGCATGTGGGGTTGCTTTTTGTGTTCTTCCACGAGGTTCTCCACTTCTTGTTTTGAGAAAAGGGTGAAGATTTTGATATAGCGCTCAGAGTCCTCATCGGAGCAGTTGAGCCAGAACTGGTAAAACTGGTAAGGGGAAGTATAATTGGGGTCGAGCCAGATATTTCCTTTTTCGGTTTTTCCGAACTTGCCGCCATCGGCTTTGGTAATGAGCGGGCAGGTAAGGGCAAAGGCTTCTCCCCCACTTACCCGGCGGATGAGCTCTGTTCCGGTAGTAATATTGCCCCACTGGTCGGAGCCACCCATTTGCAACTTGCAGTTTTTATCCCTGTACAAATGCAGGAAATCGTAGCCCTGCACAAGCTGATAAGTAAACTCTGTAAAAGAAAGGCCGGTTTTGGAATCGCCGCTGAGGCGTTTTTTCACCGAATCTTTGGCCATCATATAGTTAACAGTAATGTGCTTGCCCACGTCGCGGATAAACCCCAGGAATGAAAAATCCTTCATCCAGTCGTAGTTGTTCACCATTACGGCCTTGTTGGGGGCGTCATTTTCAAAATCCAGGAAACGTCCGATTTGCTTTTTAAGGCATTCCTGATTATGGGCCAGTGTTTCTTCGTCCAGCAGATTGCGTTCGGCATTTTTCATGGAAGGGTCGCCAATCATTCCCGTGGCACCTCCAAGCAACACGATGGGCCTGTGTCCGCTCACTTGCAGATGCTTCAGCATCATAACACTTACCAGGTGGCCAATATGCAGGGAGTCGGCAGTGGGGTCAATCCCCACGTAAGCGCTGGTCATTTCCTTTTGCAGCTGCTCTTCGGTCCCAGGCATCATATCGTGGATCATGCCACGCCATTTGAGTTCTTCAACAAAGTTCATTTTTCTCTGTTTGTAGTATTATGTTTAACCTAATTTTCCTGGCATGCATCATAAAACACACAAGACACCACTCGGGCGCCCCGTTTTTCAGGATACACTAAAACTTTTTCGGGATATACACCCTTGTTCAACGCAAAACCCTAAGGCTTTGGCTATCAAAATTACACACTCTGCATTAATTTACTGCATGTTTTAGGTAATATTTACGGATTTTAAATGCTGAAAAATTATTAGGTTTGTGCTATGATACTATTAACAGGAGGTACAGGGCTGGTGGGTTCGCACTTGCTTTACGAAATAACTGCCGCAGGAAACCGTGTTAAGGCGCTCAAAAGAAAGGGTAGCCCTACCGAGGTTGTGGAAAAAATTTTCCAGTGGTATAACCCCAACAACCACACCAGCCAATTCGCTTTGATTGACTGGGTAGAGGGTGATGTTTCCGACATCTTCAGTCTGCAGGAAGCCCTGAAAGGGGTAAAAAAGGTATATCACTGCGCGGCGGTGGTATCATTTGTTCCCAGCGAAAGGCCCCAAATGCTTAAAATCAATATTGAAGGTACTGCCAATCTGGTGAATGCCTGTTTGCTGGAAAACGTGGAAAAACTCTGTCATTGCAGCAGTATAGCTGCCGTGGGCCGGCCCGACAAGGGCATATGGGTGGATGAGTCGCTCATCTGGAAAACCTCACGAAAAAACTCCTATTATTCCATCAGCAAATTTGGCGCTGAAAGAGAAGTATGGAGAGGATCGGAGGAAGGCCTGAATGTGGTTATCGTAAACCCCTCGGTCATCATTGGACCGGGAGATCCCAGCCGCTCCAGTGCACGGCTGTTTACCACAGTAAAAAACGGGCTGCGGTTTTACAGCAGCGGTGCCACCGGTTTTGTGGATGCAAGGGATGTGGCAATGGCCATGTTACAGCTCATGGAAAAAGATATTGCCAACGAACGCTATATCCTCAATAGTGAAAACATTAGCTACAAAGAACTTTTCAATGTTTTTGCCCAAAAGGCAGGTGTAAGTCCACCCTTTTTCAGGGCAGGAAAAACCCTGAGCGAGATTGCCTGGCGACTGGAGAAGGCAAGAAGTCTGCTCACCGGCAGCAACCCTCTCATCACCCGTGAAACGGCAAAGAGTGCCAACAGCCGCTATTGCTTTTCCAGCGAAAAAATTCAAAAAGACCTTATTTTTCAATTCCGCAGTGTGGAAGAAGCTGCTGAAAACACAGCAGGCTTTTTCAGGAAATTCACCCTGGGCTGATTTCCTTTACGTTGTTAAGCCCTTTAACTAATGGGCTTTTTCTTTCTTCGGATGATTTTCTGAGACCCCATGTACAGCAACAGCAACACCAGCAGGAAAAGGGCAAGCCGCCCAAGGAAATCGCCGTGGCGCACATAAAAAGTGATTACATCATTTTTATAGATTTCCTGACTTATAACAGCAGGCTCCCACCAGTTGGTTTGCTGGTAAAGCTGCCCGCGTGAGTCAATAAAACCCGATGTACCTGTTTTGGCAGCTCTTGCAATATACCGGCGGGTTTCAATGGCACGCAATCGTGCATACTGATTGTGCTGCCTGTAGCCTGGGGTATCGCGCCACCAGCCATCGTTGGTAACGACAAAAATCATCTGTGCTCCATTACGAATGTAGTCGTTAAGGTATTCGCCGTAAATGGACTCGTAGCAGACAACGGGAGCCACCTTGCTGCCATCTGTTCCTGTAAACACACCCCTGGACTCTTGTACACCCATGCTTCCGGCAGTGCCGCCGAAATGCTCTACCGCTTTTCCAAGCAAACTAAGGTAACGGGCAAAGGGCATCCGTTCGATACCCGGCACCAGCCGGGATTTGAAGTACTCGTCAGTGTTACCCCGCGAATCAACCATTAATGCCGCATTGTAAGCATCGAAATGCTGGCCTGCTTCTCCCAGCTTCCTTGCTGTAGGAGAAAGTTCTGCCCCCTGCGGATATAGCTGGTACATCATTACCCCGCTTACCCACGTGAGGGAGTCGTACTGTGCGGCATGGTTGCGCAAGGCAGTATAACCATAATGATTATTGCGGTCATGCAGCCACAGCGAACCGGGCAATGCAGCTTCGGGAGCTACTACGTAACGAGTTTTGGGTGTAATTTTTTCATCTGCCAGTCGAACGATATCATCCACCCACTCCCGCGTCTGAGCGGGAGAAGAAGCCCTGAGGTATGGATCGCGACCCGGTTGTACCACCACAACCTCCACCGCATCGGTGGGGGGTGTATATCTTTGCCAGATTACCCATGAGATTACTGGTGGTGTAACCAACCACACAAAAGCCACCAGACCTAAAATGGCTCTTTTTTTAATCAATTGAAACTGTTCCAGGTTT
>SLOR01000019.1 GCA_007132395.1 Bacteroidales bacterium | reverse complement strand
TAACGGCAAAATTGCAGCCATCGGCAAAGGGTTGAATGCTCCTGCGGGGGCTTATATCATTGATGCAACAGGCAGGCACCTCACCCCCGGGCTCATTGACCCCCACCTGCACACCAGTATTGCCGGAGGCGTAAATGAAACAGGAGATGCCATTACCTCCGAAACCCGCATTATGGATGTAATAGAGGCCAATAATGTGTGGATTTACCGCCTGCTGGCAGGTGGACTTACCACTGCCAATCTTTTCCACGGCTCAGCTAACCCCATCGGGGGGCAAAGTGCCCTTATCAAGATGCGCTGGGGCGCTACCGCCCATGAGCTGGTTTACAACGAAGGGATGCCCGGATTAAAATTTGCCCTGGGAGAAAACGTGAAGCGCATGGAAAACCGCTATCCCAACACACGCATGGGAGCAGAGCAAATCATCAGAGACGCCTTTCTTGCCGCATTGCAATACGATAAAGAAAAGCAGGCAAACCTTTCTCTGCGCAGAAGATACCAGAAACCTTTCCGTATAGATCTGCAGCTGGAACCGATTCTGGAAGTGCTGCAAGGCAAAAGACTAGCCCATGTGCACGCTTACAGGCAAGACGAAATGCTTATGATGATGCGCCTGGCAGAAGAGTTTGGTTTTACGGTGGCATCCTTCGAACACACAGTGGAGGGCTACAAGATTGCCGATGAAATGAGAGAGCATGGCGCAGCAGCCATTGTATGGACCGACTGGTCGTCCTTCAAGGTGGAAGCCTACGATGCCATTCATCAGAACGCACGTTTGCTGATTGATGCAGGCGTTCTCACCAGTTTACACTCCGATAATACACAACTGGCGACCCGAATGAACTGGGAAGCCGGAAAAATCCTTAAATCCGGCGTGGATGAGGTTACAGCCATGGATCTTATCACCATGAATCCTGCACGCATCCTGAAAATCGACCATAGAGTGGGAAGTCTGGAAACCGGAAAAGAGGCTGATTTTGTAATCTGGAACGGACATCCACTTTCTGCTTTTACCACTGCCGACCAAACCTGGATAGAAGGCAGAAAACTCTTTGACAGAGAGCAGGATAAAGAACTGCAGGAAAAGGTTAGGCAGCAGAGAATGCTTATTATCAATGAGATTCTCAGCAAATAAGTAAAGTTCATCTCTCAAAATAAAAAACAGAAGTCCATGAAAATTTCAATATATAAACAAGTTGTTTTATCTCTCAGGGCGGGCCTGCTTCTCTTGCTGCTCATTGCAGGCAGCAGTCATGCCCAGATTCCGGCAGCACCGCAACAGCAGCCCATTATTTTTACCAATGCCACGATTCATCCTCTTACTGATTTGCCCATCCAGGCAGGGATGCTCCTGGTAGAAGAGGGTAAAATCACCGCCCTGGGTACCAACCTGGAAGTTCCCCCAAACGCGCGTATTATTGACCTTGAAGGCAAGCACATTTATCCGGCCTTCATTCATGCACGCAACCTGCTTGGCCTTACCGAGATAGGTGCGGTGCCCGTAACCTCCGATTTCAACGAACGGGGCAACATCAACCCCAATGTAAGGGCACAAGTGGCTTTTCACCCCGAAAGTTCCCACATAGGTGTGGCAGCCGCGGCAGGTATTGGCCTGGTGGTATCCACACCTTCGGGAGGTATCATTTCCGGCCTCTCTGCAGCTATGCTCACCGATGGGTGGAATTACGATGATATGACCCTGAAAGCCCCCGCGGGACTTATCATTAACTGGCCTAATATGCTCAACAACCGAAACCTGGCCAAAGAGCTGGAGGAGTTGCAGCAGGCATTTAACAAAGCCCGTCGCTATCATCATGCGCACAAGGCTAATCCCCAGCTACCCGTTGATAGCAGGTGGGATGCCATGAGAGGCGTATTTGAAGGTGAATTGCCCGTTTTTATTCACGCCAACGAAATCAGCCAGATACAGGCTGCCATGAGCTGGGCGGAGAAAGAAGGAATACAGATGGTGCTTACCGGCGCGCGCGATGCCGCTTACGTAGCCCATCAGCTGGCTCAGCATGATATTCCTGTGGTAATTACCCCTGTTATCAGCGGCCCGGCCCGTCAGTGGGATTATTACGGTGCCTCATATGCTATGCCTGCTAAACTGCATGAGGCAGGCGTGAAATTTTGTATTGCCGGCGATTTCGGAGCTGCATCTACCTACAGGTTAAGTTTACATGCAGCAGCAGCCGTGGCTTTCGGACTTCCTGAGCAGGAAGCCCTAAAAGCTATTACCCTCTACCCAGCACAAATCCTGGGGCTTGATAAACTTATGGGTAGCCTGGCACCAGGTAAGGATGCCAGTATTATAATTACTGACGGAAATCCCCTTGAATTTGCCACACAGATTGAAAAAATGTTTATCCAGGGCCGAGAAATCGATATGCAAAGCAAGCACCATCAGCTTTATCACAAATACAGGCAAAAGCAGGAACAGTCGAAATAGTAATTACTAATGAATGTTCCTGGGGTTTTCATCGAAGTCCTCGGGTTGGTAGTAAGGAACATCATCCCTTGTAACACGCTCCTGGGAGCGGCAAGATGAAATAACCAGCGTAAACATGAAAATTGACATTAAAATTACAATGCCATTTATGTGAAATCGAAACCTTGTTTTCTGCATAATTATTCTCCTTTATAGTTCGACTGTGCATCAAATGTGAGAATTCTTTAAGACAAAACCAAAAGCGGGAGCCCATTTTTATGAGCTCCCGCTTTTTCTTATGCGAAAAAACACCTTCGCATTATATTATGTGAGATTATTTTAATCCACTTCTGATAAGGAAAGGATCAATGGAGGGTTCGGCGCCACGGAAGTTTACGTAGGCATCCATTCCTTCATAAAGCGCGTTGCCTGCGAGGATATACTTGCGGAAATTCTCTGCCAGCTCCTGGTTAAACAATTCACCGGATTCTTTAAAAGCATAGAAAGCATCAGCATCCAAAACACCTGCCCAACGGTACACATAATAACCGGCGGCATAACCACTGCCAAAAATATGACCGAAATTTGTGGTGCGATAGCGTGGAATAATCTCATCAATAAGTCCTATACGCTGCAGGGAAGCGGTTTCAAACTCGGTTACATCGGTATCTTCTGTGATGTTTGATGTATGCCAGTCCATATCAAGAATGGCTGCGGCCAGGTATTCAGTATTGATAAAGCCCTGGTTGAAGTGTTCACTTCTTTGCAGTTTCGTTATAAGCTCATCGGGAATAGGTTCACCGGTTTCGTAGTGGATGGCGTATTGCTTAAGCAGAGCGGGTTCACCGGCCCAGTTTTCCAGAATTTGAGAGGGTAACTCAACAAAGTCTCTTGGAACACTGCGGCTGGTTCTTCTGTAGTTGCCCTCAGCAAAGAAGTTATGCACGGCATGTCCGAATTCATGGAAATAGGTAGTGGTTTCATCCCAGCTAAGCATAGCGGGCTTGTCGCCTGTGGGGCGGGTAAAGTTCATTACGATGGTTACGATAGGAGAAATTCTCTCACCGTTTTCCCATGCGCCACTTCTGTAGGTACCGCACCATGCACCACCGCGTTTACCGGGTCTTGGGTGGGGGTCAATAAAGAGAACGGCCAGGTGGCTGCCATCGTTATCAAATACCTCATAGGCTTCTACTTCTTCGTGATAAGTGGGTACATCAGGGCGAGCCTTAAAAGTAAGTCCCCAGAGTTTTTCTGCCAGAAGGAAGTTACCTTTCTTTACATTTTCAATAGTAAAATAAGGCTTCACTTCATCATCGCTCAGGTCGTATTCTTCTTCCCTGATTCTTTCGGCATAGTACCACCAGTCCCATGATTCCAGCTGAAAGTCTCCGCCTTCACGGTCAATCATAGCCTGCATAAGGTCTCTTTCCTTTTTAGCTCTTTCCAGGGCAGGTTCCCAAACCTGGTAAAGGAAGTTGTAAACATTTTCGGGATTTTCTGCCATCTGAACAGCAGTAAAGTATTCTGCATAGTTATTATGTCCAAGCAATTCTGACATCTGCTGACGCAGCATCATCAATTCAATGAAAAGCTCTTTGTTGTCATTTTCATTGTCATTGTCGCCACGGTTTACATAAGCCATGAAAATCTTTTCTCTCAGGTCGCGGCGCTCAGAATACATCAGGAAGGGAGTCCAGCTGGGCTTGGCCAGGGTAAATACCCATTTACCGTCCATGTCCTGCTTGCGTGCTTCCTCGGCTGCTGCCGAGCGTACATTGGCAGGCAAGCCTACCAGGTCGGCTTCATCTTCAATAATGAGTTTGAAGTCATTGTTCTCTTTGAGCATATTTTCACCCAGTTGCAGAGAAACCATTGACATTCTTTCACTTATTTGCTTGAGTTTTTCTCTTTCACTCTCGGGAAGTGCTGCACCGCCCCTTTCGAAATCCTGGTAAATTTTCTCCACCACAATCATTTGCTCGGCATCAAGGTCCTTTTCATGACGGTTGTTGTATACCGCCTGAATACGGGCAAATAAATCTTCATTCAAACGAATGGAGTTGTAGTGTGCCGAGAGCATAGGAGTTGTTTCCCTTGCAATTTCCTGCAGGCGATCGTTGGTTTCTGCACCACGTAATCCGCCAAACACAGGACTCACCCTGCGCAATAATGCACCTGCATTGTCATAGGCAACAATGGTATTTTCAAAAGTGGGTGCATCGGGATTGTTAATAATGGCTTCGATTTCTGCCTTGTGTTCTTCAATACCCTTTTCGTAAGCGGGTAAGAAATGGTCTTCATTGATTTGGTCAAATGGAGGTGCCCCAAAGGGTGTATCCCATTCTACGAAAAATGGGTTTTGATCCTCCGCAGTACATGCACTAAAAATCATGCTGAATGCGATAAAAATTAGAAGTAATTGCTTCATTTTGTCGTTTTTTGGTGAAAAATTATGTATTTCAAATTAAACTTTTGATTGAATTCTGCTTATAAAGCCCTCAAATATAAAGGATTTGCTTTACTTAAAATATATAAAAAGTCTTATTTTTGCTTGTTGTAACAAAATTAACAACAACTCCCTGTACTCTTGGATTTATATTGCATTTCCCCTGTAAAAAAGAGAAGTAATTATTTGTGCAATCTAAAACAATATTGTATCTTTGCAACCCTGAAAACAGACGAAAAATACTTAAAGTTGTTGAAAATCAAACTTATTCAATATCATGTACATTAACCAGGAGATAAAAAAAGATATTTTTAAAACCTACGGTAATTCCGAAACTGATACCGGTTCCGCAGAAAGCCAGATTGCACTGTTCACACATCGCATCAAGCACTTAACCGGGCATCTGAAAAAAAACAAAAAAGATAAGGGGACCCAGCGGTCGCTCATTAATCTTGTAGGTAAAAGAAGAAGATTACTTGATTACCTGAAAGACAATGAAATCAACAGGTACCGTGAGATTATCAAGAAACTGAACTTGAGAAAGTAATTTCATCACTCACATACAAAAAAAGGCAATTAAAAATTAATTGCCTTTTTTTTATAAGGAGCAGCGAATGTATATCTTTAAAACGCATTTAAAAGCGTATATTTGCTACTTTAGTAATTCTAAGAACATTTTTGGGAATAAAGTAAACCTGATATTACAACATCTTGTTTATATCCTCAATAAAGTAACAACCCACAAATTTTAAAGAAAAGACCGAATTTAACAGGAGGTTACAAAAAACAAACCTCAATGCAATTACGGTACTTTCAGACGCAACAGAAGAAGAATCATAAAAAGAAGAATGTATGTCGAACACACAATTAGGAATTAAGAAGACTATTGACATGGGTAATGGACAGACCATTACCATTGAAACCGGCAAACTTGCCAAGCAGGCCGACGGTTCGGTAGTAGTAAGCATGGGCAACACAATGTTGCTTGCCACAGTAGTATCAAGAAAAGAGGTAGCAGAAAATCCAGCCTTTTTCCCTTTGTCCGTTGACTATCAGGAGAAATACGCTGCAGCCGGGCGCTTTCCCGGTGGCTTTTTCAAAAGGGAGGCCCGCCCTTCTGAACATGAAATACTTATTTCACGGCTGGTAGACAGGGCTTTACGCCCAATGTTCCCCGATGGTTACATGAATGAAACCCAGGTATTAATTTCTCTTATATCCCTGGAAAAAAATACCATGCCCGATGCACTGGCCGGATTGGCCGCCTCAGCAGCCATTATGGTTTCAGATATACCCTTTAACGGACCTATTTCTGAAGCTAGAGTAGCACGCATCAATGGTGAGTTCCAAATCAACCCCTCCATATCCGATTTGGAAGAAGCCGATATTGAAATGATTGTTGCAGGTACCATGGATAATATTGTGATGGTGGAAGGTGAGATGAAAGAGGTTTCTGAAGCTGAAATGCTCGAGGCCATCAAGATAGCTCATGAAGCCATTAAACTCCAGTGCCAGGGGCAACTTGACCTTGCACAACAAGTTGAAAAAGCACAGGTAAAACGCGAAATGGAACCTCAAGCTGAAGATGCTGAGCTTCTTGCACGTATGCGCCAGGAACTGTACCAAAAAATCTATGATGTGGCACGTGCCACTAACAGCAATAAGCACGAACGTTTCGATGCTTTCAGAGCCATTCGCGATGAGTTTATGGAAACCTTTGAGGAAGAAGAACTGCTGGAAAAAGAAAGACTCATCAAAAATTACTACCACGACCTTGAAAAAGAAGCTGTACGCGAAATGGTAGTTAACGAGCAAATTCGCCTGGATGGCCGTAAACCCGATGAAATTCGCGCAATCTGGTCTGAGGTAGACTATCTGCCTATGGCCCATGGCTCAGCCTTGTTTACCCGTGGTGAAACACAATCTCTTACTACGGTTACCCTGGGTACCAAAATGGATGAGCAGATTCTTGATGGAGCAGTATTTGAAGGAAAGAGCAAATTTCTTTTGCACTACAACTTTCCCCCTTTCTGTACAGGTGAAGCCAAGTTTTTACGTGGCACCAGCCGTAGGGAAGTTGGGCACGGTAATCTTGCCCTGAGAGCTTTAAGACCTGTTTTACCAAATAGTACCGATAACCCCTATACCATCCGTATCGTATCTGATATTCTTGAATCCAATGGTAGCTCGTCTATGGCCACCGTTTGTGCCGGAACGATGGCACTTATGGATGCAGGCGTGAAAATCAGCAAACCTGTGTCAGGAATTGCCATGGGTTTGATTGCCAACCAGGAAACCGGCAAGTACGCCATCCTGTCTGACATCCTTGGCGATGAAGACCACCTGGGAGACATGGACTTTAAAGTAACCGGTACAAAAGATGGTATTACTGCCTGCCAGATGGATATAAAAATTGATGGCCTTAGCCATGAACTGCTGCACAACGCACTCGAGCAGGCCAGAACCGGAAGGTTACATATACTTGCAGAAATGGAGAAAACCATTACCCAACCCCGTGAGGATTACAAATCCCATGTTCCCAGAATTGTGAAGATGACTGTTCCCAAAGAGTTTATTGGTGCCATCATCGGACCCGGAGGTAAAGTTATCCAGGAGATGCAGAAAGAAAGTGGTGCTACCATCGTTATTGAAGAAGTGGGTGATTATGGTGTTATCGACATCGTTTCTGACGACAAGGACTCCATCGATTTTGTGATTAATAAAATCAAAGGAATTACCGCCATCCCTGAAATTGGAGAATTATATACCGGTACTGTGAAAAGCGTTGTTCCCTTTGGTATGTTCGTGGAAATCATGCCCGGAAAAGAAGGATTGCTCCATATTTCCGAAATTGAATGGAAGCGTCTGGAAACCATTGAAGATAGCAAATTCAAAGTAGGTGACACCATAGAGGTGAAACTTTTGGATGTGGATAAGAAGACCGGGAAATTCAAACTTTCCCGCAAAGTGCTTCTGCCACGCGACAAACCCGCTTCTGACGACAGAAAACGTGATGATGACCGGCGCAACAACTAGGTTGAGCTGACAAATAACACCAGGCCCGCAGAGATTCAGTTTTCTGCGGGCTTTTTTATTTACACCCTTTTAAAGAACTTCGCAGGCCTTACTACCAAAAAACTTACTAATTTTGACAATTGTAAAACCTGAGAAAAACAGCTACATATGTCGCACCTTATAGCACCCTCTCTTTTATCTGCCGATTTTCTGAACCTGGAAAGAGACATACGGATGGTAAATGACAGCCAGGCCGACTGGTTTCATGTGGACGTGATGGACGGCCATTTTGTTCCCAATATCTCCTTTGGTTTTTCCATTATTTCTCAAATTAAAAGTATTGCCACCAAACCCCTGGATGTGCATCTTATGATATCCGACCCCGACCGCTATGTGGCTGACTTTAAGAAAAGCGGTGCCGATAACCTTACCGTACACTATGAAACCTGTATCCATCTTCACAGAAGTATTTATTCCATAAAAGAACATGGTATGAAAGCAGGTGTGGTTATAAACCCTCATACACCGGTGGAAAATCTCAGAGATATCGTTGCTCATGTGGATTTGGTGCTGCTCATGTCGGTAAATCCGGGTTTTGGAGGACAAAAGTTTATAGAAGGAACCTATAACAGAATTTCCCGGCTCAAAGACCTTCTCATACAACTCAACAGCCAGGCTGTTATTGAGGTAGACGGTGGTGTGGATACAACCAATGCTGCAAGGCTGGTAGAAGCAGGTGCCGATGTGCTGGTTGCGGGAAGCGCCGTTTTTAACACCCCGAACCCCGCCGAAACCATCAAAAAACTTAAATTACTGAGCTAAAATCTCTTCTATGCAAAAAGTAAAATATGCACTTTTTTCGGCTTGCATTTCACTGGCAATAATTTCCTGTAGCCTCACAAAGTCAGACAATCCCTGCGAAAGATACATGGAGCAGGAAACAATGATTGCTGTGCTTAAGGAAGTTTATCTGCTGGAAGCCCATATCAGCCGGCTGCAATCCACAAGCAGTATAAGGGACTCTGTGGATATGCTGTATGCGGGAATATTTCAAAGACATCAGATTACCGCAAGCCAGTTCGAACGGGCTTTTGACTGCTACCTGCTCAATCGCGAGCTCACCAATCACACATTGGATGAAGTGCTCAATGCATTAAGTATCGAACGAAGCAAATCGGATGAGAAAAAAGATGAGGATTTCCTCAGGGAAGTCCCTTTGCATGTCGAATAACTTCAAGTAAAACTTTAAGGTTTGTAATATCTTCCCGAAAAGCGCTCCTGGGTAGCCCCATCGTTGGTGGTATAGTTGAATGAAATCTCATTATTGCTGTAAGTGCCACTCCCCTGTATTTCAATGGTATCATCACAGATTTTCTGGCGGGGTATGGTCATGGTATTACCGGTTATCAGTGCCCTGGCTTTTTCGCCATTTCCCTGTAAGTTGAAATTGTCAATGAGAATTTCAGCCGAATTCTCTGGGTTGCGGGTAATTCTCACCGGGTAGTTCCAGCCTGAACCGGATACATCTCCTTCTTCCTGGCACTGCCAGTTACCTAAAAATTTATCCACGGGATCGGCAAAGGGGTCAAAATCATCCTCAGTACAGGAAGTAAAGAATAATACAACTGCCATCAAGGCAAACAGGGAAAGTTTGAAATATTTTTTCATGGCACGATGTTTTTTGTGAATATAACAAAAAAGGCTGAATCAGGAACAAACGTAACTTACGTTCTCTGATACAGCCTTTTTGATTACAAATATCAAACCACTCTAAAGAAGAGTATCAATCAATTTGTCATCTGCCAGGTTGGGCAGGGTAACTTTTAGCAGAGGTTCTTCTTCCATGGCTCTTTTGATGGCAAAAATAGCCTCATCATTTCTGGCCCAGCTGCGCCTGGCAATTCCGTTATTCACATCCCAATGCAGCATGGAACGTAGCCTTCTGTCGGCATCATCACTACCATCGAGCATCATACCGAAGCCCCCGTTGATAACCTCGCCCCAGCCAACACCACCACCGTTGTGAATGGACACCCATGTGGCACCGCGAAAACTGTCGCCAATTACGTTATGGATGGCCATATCGGCGGTAAACTGCGAACCATCATAAATGTTGGAGGTTTCTCTGTAGGGAGAATCGGTACCCGAAACATCGTGATGATCGCGTCCAAGGATAACAGGGCCGGATATTTTACCTTCACGGATGGCTTTGTTGAAGGCAGCAGCAATGCGAATGCGGCCTTCTGCGTCAGCATAAAGTATTCGTGCCTGGGAACCCACCACCAGCTTGTTTTCTTCGGCCTGGCGAATCCACAACAGGTTATCGGCCAGTTGCTGTTTGATTTCCTCAGGCGCTTCCTGCATCATTTCTTCCAGCACATCGGCAGCAATTTTGTCGGTAATGCTCAAGTCTTTGGGGTCCGAGGTGGCGCATACCCAGCGGAATGGGCCAAAGCCATAGTCGAAGCACATGGGACCCATGATATCCTGCACGTAGGAAGGGTATTTAAACTTGCCGTTCTCTTTGAAAATATCGGCTCCTGCCCTGCCGGCCTCCAGCAGGAAGGCATTGCCGTAATCCCAAAAGTACATTCCTTTGGCAGCCAGAGCATTTACTGCATTTACATGCCTTACCAGCGATTCCCGAACTTTTTCACGAAACTGCTCCGGGTCGTTGGCCATCATTTCATTGGCCTCCTCAAAGCCTATCCCGGCGGGATAATATCCTCCAGACCAGGGATTATGAAGGGAAGTCTGGTCAGAACCCAGCTCCACACTTATATCGTACTTTACAAAGGCTTCCCAAAGGTCAACCACATTACCTTGGTAAGCAAGGGATACAGCTTCTTTGTTGGCTTTGGCTTCCTTGATTCTTTCAATAATTCTTTCCAGATCGTAATACAATTCATCAACCCATCCCTGCGAATGCCTTACCTGTGTGGCTTTGGGATTTACTTCTGCCACAACGCAAAGCGCCCCGGCGATAACGGCGGCTTTAGGCTGTGCTCCTGACATGCCTCCCAGTCCGCTGGTAACAAACAGCTTACCGGCAAGTCCTTCGCCACCCTTACTGAATTTACGTCCTGCATTTAATACCGTGATGGTGGTTCCATGAACGATGCCTTGTGGACCAATATACATGAAGGATCCTGCGGTCATTTGTCCGTATTGCGTTACCCCAAGCGCATTAAATTTTTCCCAATCATCGGGTTTGGAATAATTGGGAATCATCATTCCGTTGGTTACCACCACGCGCGGAGCATCTTTGTGAGAGGGGAAAAGGCCCATGGGATGGCCGGAATACATCACAAGGGTTTGTTCGTCGGTCATTTCGGCCAGGTACTTCATACAGAGCAGGTATTGCGCCCAGTTCTGGAATACGGCACCGTTGCCACCATAGGTGATAAGTTCATGAGGATGTTGCGCCACAGCATAATCCAGGTTGTTGCTGAGCATGAGCATAATGCCGGCAGCCTGCGTGGATTTGTGGGGAAAGTCATCGTAGCGGCGGGCATAAATTTTATAATCGGGACGAAACCGGTACATGTAAATCCGGCCAAAATCATTCAGCTCCTGCATAAACTCGGGAGCCAGGGTCTCGTGCTGCTGGGTAGGAAAATACCTCAGCGCATTTTTCAGGGCAAGTTTTTTCTCCTCTTTGCTCAGGATATCTTTCCTTTTGGGGGCATGATTCAAATCGGGGTCCCAGGGTTTGGGAGCCGGCAATTCTTCAGGTATTCCCTGCAGTATTTGCTGCCTGAACTCCTCTATACTCATTTGCTTTTCCATTATCTGATAAAATAGTTGTTTTGATATTCGGGTGTTTGGCGGCAAAATTACGTAAACTATCAGAATAAAACCAAAGCGGAGAGCATGGGTTTAGCCTTAAATTTTAGGATTATTCGTTTTCTCTGAAAAATTGGAAATGACATGTAATTAAATACATGAAGGAGAGAACTGAAAAACTGCGGCTAATCCAACAGTAATAAAAAGTAAAATGATTATCCGCAATCTTGCCACCAATACAGTTTTGTATATCGAAACAGAAAGAGGGGCCTGAAAGGACAATTAACTTCAGCCCAAGGGCAAGGGGAAAGGGTAAAGTGAAATCATTTGCGCCCTGAAAGGGCAGCTTATCAATTAAAAATTGTGACTGTTTGTTTTTGATTTGCCCTTACAGGGCGCCCGACGATCAATTTAAACACAGGGCGATGCCACTGGGCTGAATTTAGCTGGGCTTTAAGCCCGCTTTTGAATACAACGATAAGTTACGAATACGTTTTACTGGCAAGAAAACGGATAATCATAAAAAGTAATTATATCAGGGACATTCCTCCACTGCTTCCACATCAAAAATGCCAAAATCCCAGTCGAAAGTGTCTTTTTCAACATCTTCCAATTTCAGGTCTTCCACGGTAAATCTTAATCCCGCCAGTCCACCCCGGCGACTCTGCCCCTCTTGCAGGCAAAGTTCATAGGTTTCGCTTTCATATACCTTCATCCCTGTTTTATAAAACACTACACTGTAGGTCCAAACTACAACAGATGGATTTTCATTGGTAACACGCAGGTTCAATACGGCGTCACTGTTGCGATCGAATATGGAAGCGCGCTGCCAGCGATACATAATGCGCAGATTTTCTTCATTGGCAAAATCTTCATAGCCCCGCTGGGCATGGGCCGAGCCGCAGAAAAGAAAGGCTGCAGCAAAAAATATTAAAATAAAACCCTGTATCTTTTTCATAATTATTGTCTTAAAATGATGTATTAAACTCTATCTACAGCCTTAACAATATTTTTCTGCATTTATTACTTCCAAGGAATAAAATCTATTGAGAAAAGCATAGATTGCCCTACACAACAATTGGCTTAAATATGCTTTAACCCCATGCGAAAGTAATTCTCTATTTCCTGCTCTGGGGCAAAGGGCTGATGCATTAAATCTTCATGTACCTTAAAGTAGTCCTTCAAATTGTTGCAGACCTTTATCTTCTGAAAAAACAATGGTCCATCGGTAAATACACCGCTCATGTAATACCATACCCCTTTCAAGGAGCCCAGCTGCCGCTCTGGTCTGATTTGCCTTTCTGCCATATCCTGAATGAGCATACCATGAAATTGGTGTAGCCGCTCTCTTTTATCATTATCGGTTAGCAAAATGCCCTTCATCTGCGAGGCAAGGAAAGGATTAATCAGTGCTCCACGACCAATCATCCATGCCTTTACGCCAGGGAATTGCCGGCTAAGTTCATGGTAACGCCCCGCATGATAAATATCTCCATTATAACAGATAGGAATCTTACTTTGTTGCAAACACCTGGTGAAGTAATCAAGATTGACTTCCCCTTTGTAAAGCTGTGTTCCGATTCGGGGGTGAATGATGAGTTCTTTCAGCGGATAATCATTCAGTACAGTAATAACCTGCGAGAGTTCATCGGGAGAACGATACCCCAGCCGGGCTTTTATGGACAGACGGACAGGGATTTCCGGCATTATTTCATCCAGCATGGCCCGTATTTCATCGGGATAGGGTAAAATGCCACACCCTCGTTTTTTGTTGGCCAGGCGTGAAAATGGGCATCCCATGTTCCAGTTTATATGATCGTAACCCTCTTGTTTCAGGAAATGTGCAATGGCAATAATTTCCTTGCTGTCGGTACTCACAAACTGGGGCACAGTGGCTATGGGTGTATTTTCAAAGGGCAAAACATCGGTAAATTTGGAAGGATTCACCTTTTGCGGGTTCACCCCGGAAATAAATGGAGAGTATACAGCATCCAGCCCCGGGAAGCTTTGTATGTATGCCTTACGATATCCTTTATGTGTGATGCCCTGAAAAGGTGCCAGAGAAATATGCATGGAGAATTTGTATTTATCGCTGTATTGCTGAAGTGCAAAAATACAAATCTGCTTTCAATCCCGCGGGGTTGATGTAAAATGGTTAATTTTATGCACGGAAAATATATTTGAAATGAGAATCGAGAAAGACTTCATCGGACCACTGGAAGTACCTGAAGACGCTTTTTATGGAATACACTCCCTAAGAGCAGCCAAAAACTTCCCGGGACATTCACCCTTCAATAAAGCATGGTACATGGCCATCGGGCAGGTTAAACAAGCCTGCTATCAAACCGCCATCTCCTTTGTGGAAGCTGCAAGACAGAAATACCCCGAAAAGACGCTCCCGGCAGGATGCCATAGCATAGAAAAACTGCAGATGCTAGAAGCATGTGCCGGGGATGTGGCAAGAGGAGACTATTTTGAGCATTTTATCATTCCTGCCATACAGGGTGGTGCCGGTACTGCCATCAACATGAATGTAAATGAAATCCTGTGCAATGCAAGCCTTGTAAAACAGGGTCGAAAGCCGGGAAATTACGACTTTCTCGATCCCTTCGTGCATGCCAATATTTTCCAGTCCACTAACGATG
>SLOR01000232.1 GCA_007132395.1 Bacteroidales bacterium | reverse complement strand
TATTACCGTTGTAATTGAGCTTGACACTAAAGTGGCTAATGTAGATTACTTAATCAAATCAGCAAATGAATGCTTTGTCTATTCAGAGGTGACTGAAATTTGTGGACCGGACGATTTCCCCCCAACCATTGTATGTGAAGGTGAAACAGCATGGTCATTCGGTCCTCGCTACAATGTAAGAGGCAACTGGGCTACCTATACTCCTTACGACGGAGACGAAAAAACTGTTGACCTTTTTGCCGGGCAAACCCGCCATGCCGGTACAGTTCACTTTTCAGCTGTTGACGGTGGCAAAGTTACCATCACCATTGAAATGGAAGAAGACTGGAGCCTGCAGGATGTAAGTGATGCCATTAAGGTGCAAGGTTATAATGGAAAGGCACCCAGTGGCAATCCGGCACCAGGCAGATTCCGCACCTACAAAGGAAACGAACTCAGCTTTACTGTTGATGCTTTTGAGTTCTTTGGCATACACGTAGACATTCAATATTGCTACGAAGTGTATGAAGAAGGTGTTGAATAATAAACAACCTGATTGATGTAAAAAAGGAAAGTCGGCTATGATACCGGCTTTCCTTTTTTTGTTATGTTTTGCAATGGATTTTTCAATATTATTGGATGGTCTTTTTCCAATGGGGCTGAAGCCCCTAAGATTTGCCTATATCTTATCCGTTGGCTAAAGCCAGCGGCATAGGATACAGGCAACTGCCCCTATCCATTGCTGTCAGTTTTAACTGACGGGAAAAGAGACTCAATATAAGCTTATAGGGGCTTCAGCCCCATATCTCAGTGGAAATACAAACTACTGCAGGTTGTTTAATAAACCCGCGCTCCTCCAACCCAGGTCTCCAATACAGGGAGATCATAAATCAGACTTTCATCAACAGTAAGTAAATCCACATCCATCACCACGAAATCAGCAAACTTCCCTGACTCCAGACTTCCACGAGTATCTTCTTCAAAATTGGCCTTGGCCGCCCAGATGGTCATCCCTTTGAGGGCTTCCTCACGGGTGAGCAATTGCTCTGGTGTCCAGCCTCCGGGGGGATTGCCTTGTGCATCCTGACGGGTAAATGCAGCATGGTAGCTGTAAAGCGGGTTGATATGCTCCACAGGAAAATCGCTTCCGTTGGGCAGCCAGCCGGTCTGCTCCATCAAATCGCGATAAGCATAAGCACCTTTGATGCGCTCTTCTCCTACCCTGTTTTCTGCCCAACCCATATCCGACACGGCATGGATGGCCTGTATGCTGGGAACAATATTGTATTTTCCGAAAAGATCGAAATCTGCGGGGTCAACAATCTGGGCATGTTCAATCCGCCAGCGAAGGTCGTTTCCGGGTTGTAGAAAGTCAGCATACATCTTCAGCATAATATGGTTGGCTTCATCGCCAATGGCGTGGGTATTCACCTGAAATCCGTGTTTATGGGCCAGCTCGCAAGCTTTGCGCATCAGCTCCACATCATCTACAAGTATGCCCGTATTGGCAGCATCATCGCTGTAAGGCTCCTTCATCAAGGCACCCCTTGATCCCAAAGCGCCATCGGCAAAAAGTTTTACGGACCTTACGGTGAGGTGATCGTTTTGTATGGGACCTTTGGGCAGGAAATATTCAAAATTTTCTTCGCTTGGGCTGAGCATGGCGTATACCCTGATTTGCAACTCTCCCGCTTCATAAAGACTATCCAGCATCAACACCCGTTCTTTCGACAGGCCTGCATCGCATACTGAGGTAAGGCCCACTTCAAAGAGCTGGTCCTGAGCCCTGTGCAGCAGGGCTACCATCTCAGCCTGCGATGGGGCCGGTATCAGCGACGACACGAGGTACATGGCCCTGTCGATAAGCAATCCGGTGGGCTTGCCTCCACGCACAACCACTTCTCCTCCGTCTATTTGTGTATCGGCTGTAATACCTGCCATTTGCAGAGCTATATCGTTGGCTACAGCAGCATGGCCATCCACACGGATAATATATACCGGGGTATCGGGAAAAGCTTCATTAAGCAAGGTATTGTCGGGCATTTCCTTTACTTCAAACAGGTTTTGGTCCCATCCTCTGCCCTGCAGCCAATCGCCTACCATGGTGGTTTTATGGTCCTGCAACCTGGTAACAATTTCTTCCATTGACTCTGACATCCACAGGTTAGCCCTCAAGAGGTTTTGTGCAAATCCCATAAAATGGCTATGGGGGTCAATAAATCCGGGGTACACATGCCTGCCTTGCAGGTCGGTTTGGGTGGCCGAAGAAAAGCGCGAAAGCAACTCCTCGCTGGTTCCGGTGGCAATAATTTTCCCGTCTTTGATGGCCATGGCTTCTACCATCTGCATGGCTTCATCTACGGTGTGGATATTTCCGTTGTAAATAATCAAATCAACAGTTTTTATTTCATTGCAACTTGCAAAAAGCAAAAACCATGTGATTATAATGGCGGGGTAAAGTTTTCTGTTCATAATTGAGATGTTGTTATGGGGTTGGTACTTATATGATTCTTGTAGCTAAAGTAGTGATAATTCATAAATCATATTTTTTAAAAATATTACCACCAGAAAAAGAAACTGTCTCAAAAGCTTCTTTGCAGGTGTTGCGTTAATCAACAAACCGTTGAAAGAAGCCTTTGAGACAGTTCTTTATTATTCAGATGCAAATATTAGCGCCTAATTTACCTGTACTTTACGGGTCAAAACTACTCCCTGAAGAACCATCCGAACCATATATATGCCAGGTTCGAAATTGCTCACATCAACCTGATGGCTACGGCTGTTGATTGTTTCAGCCTCGTAAACCACCCGACCGGTAATATCCGCGATACGCATAGACGAAATAATTTCACCCGACCTGATATTAATTCTTTCAGCTGCTGGATTGGGGTATAGTTGCAGATGTTCGCTACCGGCAAGTTCCACCGAACTTGCCATATCGGCTACTGTAACCACAGCTGTAGCAGAGGAAGAATTACCGCTAAAATCGGTAACCGTGAGGGTTACCACATTTTCACCCACGTTGTCAACACCAAAGGAATCGAAATCAAGCTCCATTATGTCTATGGCACAATTATCATAAGAACCGTTATCAATGTCCTGGGGGGTAATAACTGCCTGGCCCTGTTCGTCCAGCTCAATAGTTATATCCTGCGTAATCACCACAGGGCTCAAGGTGTCTGCCACAGTAATAGTAGCCGATTCACAGGCACGGTTACCATTTTCATCTGAAACAGTAAGAACTACATTGTTCTCTCCTGTAGCATCACAACCAAAATCTGTAATATCCACAACAAGGGATGCGATTGTCCAGGAAGACAATGATTCATTATATACCTGTTCGGGATTCAGGACTGCTTCACCGCCGGCATCGAGGTACAAAGTCACATCCTGCGCAATGGGTGAATCGGCGGACCCTATATTTAAATGAAGTAGGGTCAGGGAATCACAACCATTTTCTGCATTACCCACTACTATTTCGAAAGTACCACTTTCGGTATAAGTGTTTCCTTCGAACTCGAACGACTCTCCCTGGCATAAGGAAACATGGAGCTCTGTTACACTCCTGGCAAGCACTGTAAGCACTATTGTATCAGATTGCTCAAAGCCTTCCTGAATTTCCGCAGTAAAGTATAGCATATAATCACCAGGTCCGGCCATATCAACATCAAACATATTTTCCTCTACAAAAGGACCAGACCATTGGCCATTTTCGGGAGTTCCTTCGGGCAAAGTCAGCATACCGGATCCATCACAAACAGCATCCAGTTCGGGAGCAAAAACCATCTGCTCCACAGCAGCAAGGTAAAACACAACAGAATCCACTCCTACACAATTGCCTTCACCAATCTGGTAATACAGCACATGATCACCTTCGGTAAGTTG